>CAYTGY010000291.1:0-4792 GCA_964437265.1 uncultured Spirochaetaceae bacterium
GACATTCATGTGGGAGGCGATGGAAAAGTCTACGTTGCCGACACGGGCAACAACCGGCTGCTCCGGCTGAACGCCGAGTGGGAGGTTGAGCTGGAGATTGACGGATTCTTGAACGACGGGACCGAGGACGCGCTTCGCCGTCCCGGTGGCGTGTTCGTGGATGAAGACGGTGTCGTCTACATTGCCGACACTCAGAACAGACGCATTGTGGTCTTTGGTGCCGACGGGAGCCTCGAGTTCGTGATTCCCGAACCAGTCGCGGAGATCATCCGGGACGAGTACCAGTACCTGCCCGCCCGCATTGCCGTTGACCGGGCCGATCGCATCTACGTGGTAGGTCCCGGGATGTTCGAGGGCATGATGGAGTTTGATTCCGACGGACAATTCCAGGGCTTTCTGGGCAGCAATCGGGTTCAGTTCAGTCTTGTCGACTACTTCTGGAAGCAGCTTGCCACCGACGCACAACGTGAGGCCCAGGTGCTTTTCATCCCCGAAGAGTTCAACAATCTGGACATTGATCAGCTTGGCTTCATTTACACCGTCACGAGTCAAGAAGAAGCAGAGGAGCCGATCAAGCGGCACAACGCGGAGGGGCTGGACGTTCTGCGACGCGAGGGGTTCTTTGACCCGCAGGGAGATGTGGTGTATCCGGAGGTAGGCGACCTCAGCGGTCCAAGCCTGCTGGTGGATATTGCGGTTGAGCCGAACGGCACCTACAGCGTGCTTGATGCAAAGCGCGGCCGCGTCTTCACGTACGACCAAGAGGGCAACCTGCTGTTCGCCTTCGGCGGGATTGGGACCCGAATCGGCACCTTCCGCGAGCCCGTTTCGCTAGACTACCACAACGGCGAGCTTCTGGTGCTGGATCGCACGCTCGGCAGCGTAACTGTCTTCGAGCCAACTGAGTTCGGCCGGTACGTACGAGAGGCGGTCCTTCGCTACAACCAGGGCGACTACGACATGGCACACGCGCTGTGGAGCGAGGCGCTTGAGCTGAATGCGAACTACGAGCTGGGCTACACCGGGTTGGGTAAGATTCTGTACCGCCGTGGTGCCTACGAGGACGCTCTGCGTTACTTTCGCCTGGGCAACAACCGTCGGTACTACTCTCGCTCCTTTGAGAAGGTGCGGCAGCAGTTCCTCCGCGGCCATTTTGGGATCATCATGCCTGCAATCATGATTATGATTGCAGGATTGCTCATCCGTCGCCGCATTCGTGAGCGCACGGCAACCTTTGAGCCTATCAAGCTCGTGCCGCGCAACCCTTCGCTCGGGCAGCGCATCGCATACGGATTTCATGTGATTCGCCATCCGTTTGACGGCTACTACGATCTCAAGCACGCACAGATCGGAACCGCCGCAGCCGCTGGTTTCTTGGTGCTCGTCTTTGTGTTCAGCATGCTGGTGCACACACAGCTGACCGCCTTCTTGTTCAATCTCCGTGATGTCAGCCGGCTCAATATGGGGCGAGAGGTGATCACTATATTGCTCCCGTTCTTTCTCTTCGCCGTGGCGAATTGGACGCTTACCACCCTGATGGACGGAGAGGGAACGGTGGGCAACATCTTCATCGCCACCGCGTACGCAACGCTTCCGATCGTCATCATCTATGTACCGCTGACGCTCGTTAGCCATGTGTTGACGCAGCAGGAGGCGGCGCTGTTTCACGTCTTCCGCGTGTTCGCAGCGGTTTGGGTGGGATGGCTGCTGTTCATCGGGAACATGGTGACCCACGGGTACTCGGTCAAGAAGACGATTTTCACGCTCGTCCTGACCGCGGTGGCGATGGGTATCATCATCTTCCTTGCCCTGCTGTTCTTCACCCTCATCGAACAGGTGTGGAGTTTTCTCGAGACAATCTACCGGGAGGTCGTATTCAGAGCGTAGCATGAGACGCATCACACTTCTTCTGCTCATCAGTGCACTCGTCTCACCGCTTCACGGCCGACCCGCTCTCACCGGAGCGGAGCTTGACCGGTTCTCCAGGATGAATGAGGTCTCACGAACAGAAACACTTGCACTCCATGTCCATCCGGATACCGCGGAGGTTGCCGTACACGACCTGCGCACCGACACGGTATGGTTCTCCAATCCGCCGGGACGCTTCTCCGACTCAATCGCGAACCCGCTCAATGTGTCGCGCCTGAGCAGCCAGCTCGTCGCCTTCCTCTACTCACCGAGCGACCAGGAAGTGGTCCTGGACACCACTACCAACGCGGTCGACAAGGGCCAGTTCTCAATCGAGCAGACCAACGGGGTCCTTCGGGTGACGTATCGGATGGACAACTTTGAGCGCGGCGAAGAGGACATCCCCATGGTCGTCGGCGAGCAGCGCTTTCAGCACATCTTCCTGGAGAACGTAAATGTTGAGGAGCGGGAGCTGCTGCTTGAGCGTTTCACTTATCGGCCGGAGGAGGGGGTGTACCGACGGTTCCCGTTGCCGGCCTTTTTGGTGAGCGAGTTCGTGGCCATCATGGACAAGGTCGGCTACACCGCCCGGGACCTCGAGTTTGACAACGAGGCGAACGCCGCAATACTAGCTCGGCTTGATCCTGAGACCTACGATACCTCGCTCCAGCTCCGGACGCTGGGGCCGGTCGACACGGGCCGGGCGAGCGTGACGGTTGTCATTGAGTATCGACTTGTCGGAGATGAGCTGGTCGTTCGTGTTCCCGCCGGTGAGATTTTGGAGGATCCCGTCTATCCGCTGAACGCCGTGCGGGTCCTACCGTTTTTCGGCGCCGCCGGTCCCCACGAGGAGGGGTACATCGTGTTGCCCGACGGCGCCGGTACGCTGATTCACCTCAACAACGGGAAGACTCGCTACCGCCCGTTCCAACTCCAGCTCTACGGTGCGGATGTCATCGGCGAGCGTCGGGAACGCCGTGCCAGCAGCGAACAGGCGTTCCTGCCCGTCTACGGTATCAAACGCGGCGAGCAAGCCCTCGCAGTGGAGGTTGCCGCCGGTGCTGCGATCGGCGAGCTTAATGCGGATATCGCCGGGCGGCTTCACAGCTACAACTGGGTAGGCGTGGACTTCCAGGTGCGGCCGCGGGGACGCATCACCATAGGCAGTGGATTCCAGGAAACCTCCAAGTTGGTCTTCCAGAGTGAACGCTTCACCGGGACAATCGAACTGCGCTATGGGTTCCTCTATGGCACGCAGGCGAGCTACCTGGGCATCGCCGACTGGTATCGCGGTAAACTCGAAGCGCGCAGGTCAGCGAGTCTGGAACCTCCGGACCTCTCGGTTCAGCACCCAGCCGTGGAGCTCATTGGTGGCGTTCAGAAGCGGCGCAGTCTGCTTGGCGTCGTGGTCCCGTACACCGAGGTAGTGACGGACTTCGAGCAGGCGTATCAAATCCTGGAGCAGCTCGCGAGCTTTGGGATAACCGGAGTTGCGGTCCGCTACCGGGGGTGGTTCAACGACGACATTGAGCACGACTACCCCTCCCGGATCCGTGTTCCGCGCGCGCTCGGTGGGAGTCGCGGCTTCCAGGATTTCCTGGACGCCGCCGACGACTTTGCCGCTCGGATCTACCCGGACGTCTATTTTGCCGGCGTCTTTGGACGCGGGAACGGCTTCTCACCCAGGCGAGATGCGGCCCGCTTCATCGACCAGACGGTGGCCCGCGCCTTTCGGTACAACATGGCCACCTACCAGGTGGATCCCCGCTATCCGCCCTCGTTCTACCTATCGCCGGCGCGAATTGGGGCGCTTGTGGAGCAGTTTATGGAGGGTTACGAGTCGTTCCAGAATCCGACCATTTCTTTGGCGGATCTTGGTCGCTCCCTCACGAGCGATTTTGATAAGGACGCCCTCGTTGACCGGGGCGAGGCCGAGCGGATGGTGGTGTCCGCGCTTGAGAGGATCCGCGGGCGTACCCGAGGGGTCATGATCGACGGCGCAAACGCATACGCACTGCCGTATGCGAACTACGTGACCAATGTTCCGGTCGGTAGCAACCGGTTCCAGATCTCAGACGAAGAGGTGCCGTTCGTGCCGCTCGTTCTTCGCGGTTTGGTCCGCTACGCGTACGAACCGATCAACCGGGCCGACGATCTGAAGCGACATTTTCTTGAGACGCTGGTCGGCGGCGCCGAGCTGGGGTTGTTGTGGACATGGGCCGATGCGTCGGTGTTCAGGGACACGCCGTTTAACCACTTCTACAGCACCGGCTATGCGGAGTGGATAGACGAAGCGGTGGAGTACTACCAGGAGTTGGCCGACTTTCGCCGGGTCGTCGGTAATCGCCCGATTACGGCTCACGAACGTGTTGGTGATCAGCTCTACAGCGTTCGCTACGGAGAAGATCTGGAACTGCTGGTGAACTACGGGAGCCGAGCGTCCACCTACGACGGCATCTCCGTTGAGGCCAAGTCCTACAAGCTGCGTCGGCTTGAGGAGGTCGAGCGTGGCACGTAGGAGCATACTCACCCGGTTCCCACTCTCCCGGAAGCGCGATCTTGTTGGATACCTGTTCATCCTTCCATGGATCCTCGGGTTTCTGTTCCTGCTCGCGTATCCGTTTCTCCAGTCGATCCGGCTGAGTTTCAGTCGGGTGGAGGTGGCCGCCGGTGGGTACGACCTCATTCAGATGGGCACGGCGAACTACACGGAGATGCTGTTGGTCCACCCCGACTATCTGCGAATCGTAGCCGAAAGCCTGGCCAACACCGTGGCGAATGTGCCGTTGATCCTTATCTTCAGCCTTTTTGCCGCGAGCCTGGTGCAGTACGAATTTCGCGGCCGGACCTTGACGAGGGCAATCCTGTTTCTGACCGTAATCCT
>CAYTGY010000292.1:0-4781 GCA_964437265.1 uncultured Spirochaetaceae bacterium
CGCCTTGCCGTCGGCCTCTATCACGAACCCGTCAGCAATATCCTTCTCTACCACCACCGAGCCCTCAAAGCCAATGTTACCGGTCTCATATCCAACGCGCTCTACGGTCACCACCGGCTCAACCATAACGACTCCGCGTACCAATCGGACATTGCCGTCCGCCGTGGCGGTAATGCGTAGTCCGTTCTCACTCTTCTCCGTGTTGGGACCGGCGCGAAGCTCAATCGGCTCGGTCTGCGTATCCGAAGGTACCGGCCGGCCAAGAACCGTCATGCCGTCCTTGGGGGTGACCGGCGGAATCAGCTCAGCAAGAACGTCGCCCGTATGCTTGTTCTCAATGAAGTTCAACTCGCGCAAATTGATGCGGTCAAACTCCATGACCAGATACGGCTTTCCCCGGCAGGGATCAAAATGATACCGGATCTCTGCAGACCTGGCGTGGACAGGAACGGTACCGGCGGCAACGAGAACTGGCTCCTCATAACGTGGTTGCTGTGCAAGCAGTCGAATACGCTCTGTCTGGATACCGTAGACCACTCCGGCATTGGCAAGCGCCGCCTGGATATCCTCCACGTCCGGCGCTGCCGCGCCCTTCCGTGGCACGCTCATGGTCAGACGTGCCTGCATTCCGTCATCGCTCACCGCCACCATGAGCGTGGAGGCCAGCCGCTCACCGTCCGGCCACGCGATCAACTGCACCGGCACCCCGTCCGCCTGCTGCACAATCTGTCTGATCCGCTCCACGGCTACGTGCGGCACGCCCAGAATCCTCATGCGGCTCAGGACGTCCTCATGGTAAACCGGCCGTCCTCCGGGCTCAGGAGGCGTCACGGCGAGGTACGCCCACCCGTGGCGGTAGAAGAGGTCGAAGGAGGCGTCGTGAAGCTTCGCCATCGTTCCCAAGAGTAAACTGCTGCGAGAATTGTTGAAAGTGGAGCCGACTGCTGAACGGACGAACTCTGACTGTACCGCAGGTGAGGGTTTCAACAGTATTCGCAGCAGTAGACCGGGTATACTGGGAACGATGACCGGTCCACTTCACCCAACCCGAACCATCACACGAGGACTTGTTACGCTGCTGCTGTCCGGCATGCTGCTGACCGGATGCCCTGGCCCGTTCGAGAGACCGGTGACGCAGGATGCCGCTTCAATCGCGGCCCCGGCCGAGTCGCGACGTGCGGCACTGGAGGCCGCCCGGAGAAAGATTGGAGCTCCCTACGAGTGGGCGGCGAACGGACCGAATGCATTCGACTGCTCCGGCCTCATTGTCTGGGCATACCAGGAGGCGGTCGGTAGCGCGCAGATCTTCCGCGGAGAAGATGAATGGAACTCTGACGTGACCATGGATCAGCTACACAAGTTCGGCACGCAACCGCTCGTGCCGACGGAGATGCAACCGGGCGATCTGGTGTTCATCACCTCATCGCAAGAAACCATCACACACGGGGGTCTGTTCGTGCGGTGGGTGACGCCCACTGAGCTGGAACTGATCCACGCATCCTCATACCACAAGCGGGTGGTGCTCAGCGCCTGGAGCACTGACCACGTCATTCGTGAGCAGTGGTTCGCCGGCGGGGGTCGCCTGCTGCTTCCAGAGTAGAGGCGCTCGTCATCCGGTTCCGGAGCCCGATGGCTCAGCAACCCGCACGGTGATGTGGCCGGTGGCTCCAACCAGAAGCTCACCGCCCATCTGGTTCACCAGCGCCGCTATCAGCTGGGGCGGGAGTGCGTCCGGGCGTGATCCCCGGTCAAGGCCCCCAGTGGTTCCGGCAGATACTCCACCACAGTCGGAGGAAAAGCCGAGCTCCAGGTGGCCGTCAACACGACACAGGGTCACATTGACGGATCCGGTGTGGTCCGCGCATCCATCCTGGAGCGCACCCGCCAGGAGCTCGTGAAGCAGCAATCCAAGCGGTATTGCCACCTCGACGCCGACCTCCAGCGGCTCCAGATCACAGATCACCGGCGTCCCTCTCGAACGATCGTATGCAGCTCTCGCGTTTGCGCAAAGCTCTTGCAGATATGAGACCAGGTCAACACGCGACAAGTCCGCGTGCTGATAGAGCTGCTCATGCACACCGGAGATCGTGTGTATTCGGGTAAGCGTGCGCGCCACCAGTTCCTCGGCTTGAGCCGTCAGACCGGTAACCCGCTCGAGCGAGACCAGGCTACACACCACCTGCAGGTTGTTCTTCACGCGATGATGGATCTCCCGCAGGAGCACTTCGCGCTCCTCAAGTGCTGCGCGCAGCTCGGAGGTGGCTTGGTGCAGCGCCGATGTGTCTGACACGATCACCACCAGCGGGTCACAAGGACTCAATACGGCAGCTGCGGCGATCACCGCCGGAAATGTGGAGCCGTCGTTGCGCACAAGGTCCATTTCCAGAAGCGGCGCTTTCTCCCGCGAGCCCGCGAGATCTCGGGCAATGTCCACCAGGCGCGTGTGGTCACCGGCAACAAACCGGGGCACGGTTCCAAGCGCCCGAAGCCGGGAGATCCCGAAGAAACGCTCGGCAGCAGGGTTCCAGATGGAGTCGATTGATCCGTGGGCACTGAGATCGAAAATCGCGAGCGGTGATGCGTCTATGATTGCGCGGAGGTAGTTCCCAAGCCGGGCGCCTTCCCGCTCACTCTTGCGGAGCCTCACCGCCGCCCGGTGCACGCGAATCATCCCCTGCCTGATCAGCAGGAACAGCGCGCCCCCGGTGAGCGCAACATAGGCCAACCCTTTCAACCGTTGGAAAACCGCAAGGCGGCTGATCTCTCCTGCCGCGGCCTCCGCAACACGATCAGAGAGAAGGATCCATGCAGTGCCAAACGCGATATAGATGAGCGTGATGCCAAGAGCCCTGAGGCCCGTTCGGCCACGCTCTTCCGGACTCGGATCCATACCCCAAATGATACTGCGTACTACATGCACCGTCAGCACTCGAGCGCGCGGACCAACGCGGGCACGACCTCCTCCACACGACCGTGGACAAACACGTCGCTGATGGCTGTGATGGGGGCATCAGCGTCCGCATTGACGGCCACAATGGTGGCGGAGGCGTCCATCCCGGCGCGGTGCTGCACGGCTCCGGAGATCCCAAGTGCAATGTAGATGTCAGGCGCCACCACTTTGCCGGTCTGGCCCACCTGCCGCTCCCGCGGCAGGTCACCGGCATCCACCACCATACGGCTTGCGGAGATCTCCACGTCAACGCCAAAGCGCTCCCGCAGCGCCTGCGCAAGCGGCTGCGCATAGTCGCGAATGCCGGTCTCTCCACCAACGCCGCGACCCACGGAGACCAGAATCCGACATTGCTCAATCTCAATTCTCCCACCGTCAACACCGCCGACAGCATCCGGCACAACTGCCGCGAGCACGGGGCGCGCGGTGGGCGCTTCAGGGGCGCACCACGTACGCCGGCGCAGCGGGCCCACGGCATGTTCCACCGTGGGTCCCGGCCGCACGGTTGCCATCTGCGGCAGCCCGCGCTCGATGTTCTGCGGCGAGACGATCGTAGCCTGAATGTTGCCACCGAGTGCCGGCCGCTGCTGGTGCACCACGCCGCGATAGGTGCGCCGCGTGCCGGCTCGCCGCGCGGTGAAGCTCTTCACCACGAACACCGTGCAGTCTGCCGTGAGCCCGGCTCCCAGCCGCGCGGCGAGATACGGTGCGGTTACGCGCCCTTCAGGGCTCGCCGGCAGGAGAACGACCTGCGGAGCAAAGTGACGCACCGCGTGCTCCAGGTAGAGCGCCGCGGTCACGGGGTCGGCGGGATCGGCCCCCTCAATCAAGAGCAGGTCCGTGGCGCCTGCGCGGGAGAGGACCGTCTCATATAGTTCCGTGTGGCCGCCGTAGGCCCCGGCCGTCACGCATGCCACCGCGGGGCAATCGAGATCGTCGGCAATCGACCGGGCGTGGGCCAGGATGCCCAGCTGTTCCGGCCTGGCGCCCGGCCCGAGCGCCGCCCACACCCCGTGCTCGGTTGCAGGGGCGGCGGTTTGCCGCCGATGGGCCTCAGGCGGAGTTGCGGGCTCGTGCGGCTCGGAGAGGCCTCGCCTAAGGCGGTGGACAATCTCGGCGGCACGACGCTCCCGGTCACCGTGGTCCGGCCAGTCAATGCGCTGCACCGCTCGCCGCACGCTCTGTGCAACCGCAATTGAGATCACCCGTGTGGCGGACCCGGCAAGTCCTACGACCTCCGGAGCAAGCCCCAGATCCGCGGCAGTTCGCGTTGCCACGTTCTCCGGATCTGCGCGCTCCAGAGCCTCAAGCGAGGTATGAAACGAAATGGATGGCAACCGTTCGGTGCAGGTCACCACCGCAGGCAACGTGTCCGGCGCCAGGATCGTTCTGAGTGATCCCACCGACGCAAGCGAGACGAGCTCCACGACCCGCTCCGCCCCGTCTCCCGCATCCGCTGCGCCGGTTACGTAGGGCACCACCGCGGCATTGAGCATCGCGGCCACCTGCACCGGCACTTGCGCCGTATCTCCGTCCGGGCTCTGCATCCCGGAGATCACCAGCAGCCGCGCCGGATCCGCAGCCACCTCCCGCACGGCGGCGGAGAGCACCGTTGCGGTGGCCAGCGTGTCACTTCCGGCACATGCGCGGTCGGTGATCAGCACGGCGTTGTCCGCACCAAACGCCAGCGCGCGGGCGCACACGTCCACCGCCGCCGGTGGTCCCATTGAAAGCGCCGTGACGCACCCGCCCCACGTTGAGCGAATGCGCAGCGCAAGGGCCAGCGCACGGTCGTCCAGCGGATTGGGGATCAGGGAGAGGCGGTTTCGCT
>CAYTGY010000293.1:0-4764 GCA_964437265.1 uncultured Spirochaetaceae bacterium
AAAACCGAATGTTGTAGGTTCGAATCCTGCCTGGTCTGTAGACCGGTAGCCTCTTTGGCGGAGGGATAGGGCAACATGAAGAAAATCATCCAGTTCTTTAAAGACAGCTTTTCAGAGCTCAAAAAAGTCCAGTGGCCCAGCCAGGAGGAAGTAGCCTCAAACACAAAGGTAGTCCTCGTGTCGGTGCTGATCTTCGCCGTATTGCTCGGAGCGGTCGATTTCCTGCTGCTGCGGGGGATCGAGGCGATTTTCTGATCGCGTTTTCTGACCGGAGAAGGTAGCTATGGCCAGGGGTTGGTACGTACTTCACACGTATTCAGGCTATGAGAACAAGATCGAACGTACCCTCAGGACCATGAATGAGAGTGGTGAGTTCGGTGATGCGTTGCTTGACATCAAGGTCCCCTCGGAGCAGGTGGTTGAGGTCAAGGACGGCAAGAAGCGGGTCACCACCAAGAAGTTCCTGCCCGGCTATATTCTGCTGGAAATGGACCTGCCTGATCTGGGGTGGAAGAGCGTGTGCTCACGGATCCGCCGTGTCAACGGGGTGACCGGGTTTGTGGGCTCCACCACCGGACAGAAGCCGCAACCGATCAGCCAGGAGGAGGCGCGGAGCATTCTCCTGAAGACCGGTGAGATCAAGGGTGAGCGCATCCTCAAGCCAAAGCAAAGCTTCAGTGTTGGTGAGAGTGTCCGCATCATAGAGGGCCCGTTTGACTCGTTCACCGGACAGGTGGAAGAAGTCAATGCGGAGAAGGGAAAACTGCGGGTGATGGTCGGTATTTTCGGCAGGGCTACGCCGGTAGAGGTCGACTTCCTGCAGGTAGAGAAGGTCTAGCGCGCCGGGCAGATCGGCTCTCACCTCCCCCCGGGTGAAGCTCCGTGCCGCAGGCGATGAAACAGAAGTCAGGGGTTTGTGGGAGTCTGAACCGGCATGCCCGCTTGTAGGACGTTCGCACCACAAAGGAGTAGCGTATGGCAAAGAAGCGCGTTGCAGCATTTATCAAGCTGCAAGTGCCGGCTGGAAAAGCCACGCCGGCGCCGCCTGTTGGACCCGCACTCGGCCCGCACGGGGTAAGTGCGCCGCAGTTCGTCCAGCAGTTCAACGACGTCACCAAGAACGTGGAGCCTGGGTTGCTGATACCGGTAGTTATCACCGTCTATCAGGACCGCAGCTTCAGCTTCATCACCAAGACGCCGCCGGCGGCCGTGCTCATCAAGAAGGCGCTCGGTTTGGACAAGGGCTCCGCGGAGAGCAACCGGCTGAAGGTTGGGAAGCTCAGCGTGGACCAGCTTCGGGCGATTGCTGAGCAGAAAATGCCGGATCTCAGTGCAAACGATGTGGATGCTGCAATGAAAATCGTGGCTGGGACTGCCCGCAGCATGGGTGTTGAAGTGGAGGCGCCGGTATGAAGCACGGTAAGAAGTACCGAACCGCACTTGAGCGGGTAGATCGTGAGCGGCTCTATGACCCGCAAGAAGCCGTATCGTTGGTAAAAGAGCTTTCGTTCGCTACCTTCGATGAGACCGTAGAGCTTTCGCTCAATCTCAACCTGAAGAAGAGCGGGACGGTCCGAGACACCATGGTCATGCCGCATCAGTTTATCTCTGAAAAGAAGATTCTGGTCTTTGCGAAAGGGGAGAAGGCTGAGGAAGCACGAGAAGCCGGCGCCGCATACGTTGGTGACGACGACCTCATTGAGAAGATCAAAGAGGGATGGCTTGACTTTGATGTGGCAGTGGCTACCCCGGACATGATGAAAGACGTTGGTCGTCTTGGGCCAATTCTTGGTCGTCGCGGACTGATGCCGAATCCGAAGACCCAGACCGTGACCATGAACGTCAAGGAAGCCATAGCTGAGCTCAAGCAGGGGCGCGTCGAGTTCCGGGCTGACAAGACCGGCGTCGTGCATATGCCGGTTGGCAAGGTTTCCATGGATGCCGGGCAGATCACGGAGAATATGCAGGCCGTGATTGAAGAGGTGGAGCGTCGTCGCCCCGCGGACACGAAGGGTGAGTTCGTCAAGACCGTGGCGGTCGCGTCAACAATGGGCCCGGGCGTAAAGGTGCGTTCGGATTCCGGCGCTGAGTAGGAGCTGAGACAAGATGGTTGAACACAATACAAAGGTACAAGACCACAAAGTCGCCGCCCTTGAGGCGATGAAGAGCCGGCTCGGGACCGCCAAGGACTACATCTTCACGGACTATCGTGGTCTTACGGTGGACCAGATTACGGAGCTGCGCCGAGAGCTGCAAAAAAAGTCCGCGGACTACCGCGTGATCAAGAATCGGTACGCTAAGCTGGCGTTTGCGGATCTGGAGCAGCCGGATGTGTCCAGTCTGCTGGTTGGACCAACGGCGTTGGCCCTTTCCCAGGAAGATGCGTCCGGTGCCGCCAGGGTGATCTTCGACCGTGGCAAGGAATGGCCGGTTTCCATCAAGGGCGCGCTCATAGACGGAAAGGTGTATGATGCGGCGCAGACGGAAGCGATTAGCAAGCTTCCGGGAAGAGAGGCGCTTCTTTCGTCACTGGCCGGTACCATGATGGCGCCGGTGCAGAACCTGGCGTTCGCGCTCAATGGGGTGACGCAGAAGCTCGTTCGCGTGCTTCAGGCTATTGCTGACCAGAAGGAGTCTGCGTAGCCGCCCACAGTAGCAATCCTTCGCGTCGTGTCGCGGTGGTTCACCGGGTATCGGTCGCGTGAAGGGGATTGGCCGGCGTTAGTCTTCGCGAGAGACTGTGTTGGATGCTATCGCCGGCCCACAACACCATATAAGGAGAAGGTAATATGCCAACACTGTCGAGTGATGAGATTCTGGACGCTATTGCGAACATGAGCGTGCTCGAGGTTTCCGAGCTCGTGAAGGCAATGGAAGAGAAGTTTGGCGTGACCGCCGCTGCTCCCGTGGCCGTTGCGGCACCCGGTGCGGCCGCCGGCGGCGACGCCGCGGCCGAGGTGGAAGAGCAAACGGAGTTCGACGTCATTCTCAAGGGATTTGCCGACGGAAAGAAGATCCCGGTCATCAAAGAGGTTCGGGGTGTTACCGGTCTTGGTCTCAAGGAGGCCAAGGAGCTCGTGGAAGCCGGCGGAGCGATCAAGGAGGGTGTCTCTAAGGATGATGCCAACTCTATCAAAGAGAAGCTCGAAGCAGCCGGCGCAACGATTGAGGTCAAGTAAGACGGCATTTGTTCTGCACGTCGTAACGGTTTCCTCATTAGGCCACCGAAAGGCTCGTCCTTTCGGTGGTATTTCTGTGTTTGATCAAGATTAAGGAGGCTACGCATGCTTGATAGGACGGATACAATCAAGCGGGTTCAGGTCGGTCAGCAAACAAAATCGGTGATGGACCTGCCGGACCTGGTAGGTATCCAGCTCTCCTCCTATGAGCGGTTCCTCCAGCGTGAGCGAATCAGGGGCGGCGAACCGATTAGGGTCCAGGGGCTTGAGGAAGTATTTCAGTCCGTATTCCCCATAGAGAGTCAGAACGGTGACATGCGTCTGGAGTACGACTACTACCTTCTGGACGAGGAGAACATCAAGCTCAGCGAAGCCGAGTGCAAGCAGAAGGGCCACACGTTCGCCATTCCCATAAAGGCGCGTATCAACCTGGTGTTCCTGGAGACCGGAGAGATCCGCCAGAAGGACATCTACATGGGCGATATCCCGCTCATGACGGAGCGAGGAACGTTCATTATCAACGGCGCGGAGCGGGTCGTGGTCAGCCAGATCCACCGGTCGCCGGGCGTTATCTTCTCGCATGAGAAGGGTGTGTACAGCTCCCGAATCATCCCGTATCGGGGGAGCTGGCTCGAGTTCGAGATCGACCAGAAGAAGGAGCTGATCTACGCCAAGATCGACCGGAAAAAGCGGATTCTGGGAACGCTGTTCATTCGCGCGCTGGGGTTTGAGACACGAGAGGAGATCATAGACCTCTTTTACCAGACTGCGACAATGCCGGTGAGCGACAAGCGTGAGGACATTGAGAACCTCAACGGACAGGTGCTGGCCCGCGCCGTCTTTGTAGACGAGGAAAACGCGGAGGGCGGAAAGGTACGGCGCAAGCTCTACAAGGCAGGGGAGAAGGTCCATCCGCACGACATCGATGACCTGGTCCATTCCGGGGTGACTGAGGTTGCGGTCATTGATATGACCAATCCAGAGAGCCTTCATTCGGAGATTATCCTCAACTGCTTCGAGCGCGAGGAGAGCAAGTTCACGCGCGAGGATTCCGGTCTGGACGAGCCGAGCCGGGAGGACGCGCTGACGGCCGTCTATTCGATCCTCATGCCCGGTGAGCCCATCACCATGGAGAGCGCGGAGAAGGACTTCAACAGCATGTTCTTCTCCTCGCGGCGCTATGATCTGGGCCGCGTCGGACGCTACAAGCTGAACAAGAAGTTTGACTACGAAGACCCCACGGACAGTCATCTCCTCACGCGGGATGACATCGTTAACACCATGCGCTACCTGATCAAGGTGTACATCGGTGAGGCAAACGTGGATGACATCGATCACCTCGGCAATCGACGTATCCGGAGCGTTGGAGAGCTGTTGGCGAACTCGCTGAAGACGGCGTTCAGCCGGATGGAACGAATAGCCAAGGAGCGGATGAGCCTCAAGGAAACGGATACCATCAAGCCACAGGATCTGGTCTCCATCAAGCCGGTGGTAGCCGCCATCAAGGAGTTCTTCGGTTCCTCGCAGCTTTCGCAGTTCATGGACCAGGTCAATCCGCTCTCCGAGTTGACGCACAAGCGTCGTC
>CAYTGY010000294.1:0-4734 GCA_964437265.1 uncultured Spirochaetaceae bacterium
ACACGCGGACCGTCACACCCTGCTTTGCCGGCGCGTCGGCGAGGTGCATCACCATTCCATGGGTGCTACCGTGCATGCTCACGTATGGAAGCACAACCTCATTCTTCATCTCCGGGGCAACCCAGTCGCGGTACGCGTCCAGGATGAAACCCGGCTCGTCATACACCGGGCCGTGGCTGCGAGCGATCAGGTCAAACGCCAACTCACCCACCTTCTCCAGGTTCTTCTGGATCACCCGGCGGAACGGCATCATGATCTCCGCGTAGTAGCGTTTGGCGGCTTCGTACACGCGGCCTTTGTCGGTTACGTAGAGATCGGTCGTAGCAAGGTGCGAGCCAAAGAAGTCGCAGGAGAAGAGGACGCCGGACTCCGGCACGTGCGTGACCATGGTCTCCGGCCAGTGGACCCACGGCGTGTAGTAGAAGCTGAGCGTCTTGTCACCAAGCGAGAGTGACTCGCCGTCATTAACCACCTGGATCCGATCCTCCGGCACATTGAGAAGCGACTTCATGAGGTCTTCGGCCTTACTGCTGCAGACCAGCCGGGCCTTCGGGTAACGTTCCAAGAGCTCCGGGATCACGCCGGAGTGGTCCTGTTCAGCGTGCTGCGACACCACGTAGTCGATCTGTTTCACACCGTCCAGCTGGAAAACACCGCGGAGGGACTCTCGCCATCGACCTGAACGGCGTTACGTTGAAACGCCGGCTCCCGATCTCCGACGCACTAGATGCATGCGATCAGCTCGTCACCATCATCGCGATACTCTTGATGAGCTCTCCGCTGACGTAGCCTGAGCCGGCGGGTGTCTTCAGGACCGCCTAATACTCGACTATCGCGAAACTCCGTTGTCGCACCGCTGTGACCGCTACTCGGTCGGAACTCACGCCGTCAAGCGTCCACGGACCTGCGGTGTGCATGAGGTGGAGCGAATTGTCGCAGCCGATCTCATAGGCCAGGGTGAAAGTGTATTCCGTCCGTGGTGCGACATCGCGGAACAGCAGGAGGTACCCCCCTCCATGGGGGTGGGCGCATTGAAAGCCGGAGAAGACGTGGCCGTCGGGAAGTTCGCCGATGGGCGCGATGCTGCACTCTGACAGCCGATCGCGAATGCTACGATGAAGCGTAATCATCGGCTTAAGTTCGGCTCGGGCCTCTTGTGCGAGATGAGAGAGTTCCATAAAAAGAAGCGGCGTAGCGGGGATCGCGATTGCGAATAGATAGTCCATGCCGTAGCCTCGAGGGGCAAGCGGGTCATCTGCGTAGGCTTGCACGTTCCGGCGGTTGTTGAGAACTTCGATCTGAAATCGACGCGACGGCATGTCGCGTGCGAGCATCCAGAGGTTCCGAAGCGTCCGGTACGGGTAGTAGTTGCCCCAGTCGGTGTAACGGTTCTCCACAAAGATCTTGCCGTGACGACGACCGTAGAGGTAGCCAAGCCGGATCTCGGCGGTGACGTCCATACAAAAGTCTATTGACCCGTCCGACTCATGCTCGATCGCGGTCAACAACTGGAGGAGATTTCCCTCGCCTTCCTTGTCACGGATCTTGATGCCGTCGAGCTTGAACTGATCAATTCCGAGACCGCGGTAGAAGGAAAGGAGAACGTCCGCGTCGCGCCTCCAGTTGCTGAAGCTCCCGGTAGAGTCGGGTGAGAACCAGAGTCCGATCTTCACGCCGCGCTCGCGGCCGTACTCGACTAACGGCTCCAGACCGTTTGGAAACTTTGACTCGTGAACAGACCAGAATTGCTCGTCAACCGCGTAGTAGCCCTCCCACACGCCGCCTGCCGCGAGACCCGAGTTCTTTGTGACACCGCGTTGCCACCCATCGTCGATTTGCACGTAGTCGATTCCGAGCTCAGCCGCTGCATCGATCTCCGACCGCACAAAAAACTCATCGAGCGCGGCATCTCGATTGCGATCGCCCCACGTGTTGGAGATCGTAAACGGCTCTAAGCCCGTGCGGGGCCCGGTCACGGCGAGGTAGGTTGAAAGCAGCCGGTTGAGCGAGGCTCCCACTCCAAGGATCGCTCCGTACGCTCGGTGGAACTGCGTAGATGATAGCTGTTCAGGGTCGATCCCGCTGCCCCGAATACCACAAGCCGCCCCGTCTCGCCAGAAGAACTCGTCGCAATGCCGGTCTAGGGTGGAGTGAAGTGTCGGGCCGTCTTTTAGCAGGAAAAACGTTTCGCCGGACTCGCGGTCGCGAATGAGGAAACGACTTCCGGCATGGGGATGGTCGTAGCCGTAGAGGTGGCACGGGGTTTCTTCGATCAGGTAATCGTTACGGTCTGTGTCGTCAAAGTAGAGACTCTTTAGCAAGCTCCCATGCCGAATCGAGTGGGGTACCGCATCTACGGTGTCCTGCGGTGGTGCGAGCAGTTTCGCCGCCTTCTGCGGGTCCGTCTCCATGCTGGTGAATGCGATGTTCCTGTCTACGGCGGTCTGCGGCGCCGCAGGTGACCACGACGGTCCCGTTACGAACAGGGTGGACCTGATAAATGGAAGGGGTGATACGAGTGAGAGTACGAAGCGAATCTCGTACGGCCCGATCGATTGCTCGAGTGTAACCGTGGTCTCGTCGCGCGGATCGAGAGCGACCAGCTCAGGCATTGGCGAGTGACCGTCGTTTGAAGCGGCGGTTCCGCTCTGAACGCACAGTGCAATCTCATCGCGCGCGTGGCCTTCGAGAAACGGGAATCGAAACGTCTCAATTATCGAGCGAGGTTCTATGTCATTGTGGGGTGGTGTCGTTCCGAAAGCTCCGGAGTACAGGACATTGTCGCGTACGTAGAAGTCGCGAAATACGCCGTGTGAGGCTACCCGAAGCCTTCGTGTTTGACTGTAGTACTCGACTCGGCAGCCGGTTTCTTCAATTGCGGTGTCGAGTTCTGAAAGAAGCTTGGGTTCCTGCACGAAGCTGAGCATACAAGCTTCTCGATCAACATGCTACAAATCGCGCTGTTCAGGATTCGTGCCGCCGCGCCGACTGCTGCCGGAAATCTCCGGGCGTCATACCGGTGACACGCTTGAAGACGCGGTAGAAGTACGCGGCGTTCTCAAACCCAGTTGCCCGCGCGACTTCGTCCACGACCGCGTTGCCGGAGAGTAGCATCGCCTTGGCTGCCTCAATCCGCTTGTGCGCAAGATATTCCGAAAACGTCAGGCCTGACTCGCGTTTGAACAGGCGGCTGAAATGGGCAAGGCTCATCCCGGCAAGCTCCGCCATCGCTTCAGCAGAGACGGGCTCAGCAAGATGATCTCGGATGTAGCGTGCGACGCGGTTGATCTCATCACGAGCAGAGATGGTACCGGTTCGCGCCCGTCCCGCCTCGACTGACGCAGCGGCAACGCGCAGCGAAGCGATCAGCGAACTCAGCCGACCCCCGGCTGAGAGAGGCGGTAGCGATGCACCGGCCTCGCGAGCCTTGCTCCCGAGGGCGCGAAAGAGATCGTCTTCCCACTGTTGCCGGCTTGTCGTCTCAGGACGCTCGGCGCGCAACGAGGTAGCGATCTGCTCGACCGCCAATTCCCACTCGGCTCCGGCGATACGGTCGGCAAGCGAGTCGGGCTCACCCGGCAAGTCTGTATTCGAGCGATCAAGGCTCGCTCGCGCGTCCGGGTCGGTCTGCCGCAGCAGTATGTTCCCTTCTTCGAAGTACGCATCGTCGAGCCGCCGTATCACTGCCTGGCAGGTGTCGTGAATCTCACCGTGAAGTGGGATTTGGGCTGAGACCGAGCCGGTAGCAGCAGCGGCGAATCGACTCGCGGCGAGCTCCATGAGCTCCAGCACACGCGAAGTGAACGAATCGTAATCCGCTGCGCCATCAAACACCGGGTCAATCACAAGCAAGAGCGCATCACTCACAAAGACTAGATGTGCCTCCGGGAAAACGGGGCACGCTTGACTCACGAGCCACTCCTGGTCATCGAGCTCGGTGTCTCCTCTCCGTCCGGATGTGCGGCCGCCGGTCGCCGCAATAGCCGCAATCCGCACGGCGGTTGTTCGCTCCGGGAGGGTGATGCCGGCGTGCTGCATATCGGAGAATTGGAGCCCTTCCTGCCTCATGAGATCGCGAACGGCCTTTTGTTTCTCGACCTGCCGGCGAAGCGTGGTCGACGTGTCACTCAGCCGCCTGCGGACCTTCATAAGCGCCTTCACAAGTTCTTCCTCGGTCAGGGTGACTTTGGTGAGGTACGCCGCCACGTCAGACTGAATTGCGGTTTGTGCAAATGAGAACTCTGCGTGACATGTCAGGATTATTGCCTGGAGCGAGGGTAGAAGCTCCCGTGCCCGTGAGAGCAAAAAAAACCCGTCAAATCCGGTCATAGTTATGTCGGTGAGAAGAACGTCCGGTCGCGTCTCTTCGATGAGGGGCACGGCCTGTTCGGCGGACTGTGCGGTGGCGACCACGGTGAAGCCATGCGCGGACCAGTCGATGAAGTTTGAAAGACCCTGCAACGTCTCAACATCGTCATCTACAATGACTGCCTTGTACATCGTCTCTTGCCTCCTACTCTTGAGCGTGCCTCGAAACGACCTAAGGCGCCTTGGGCGCTCCGATTTCGGAACGCGTGGTACCGGCGAGCGAGATTCCATTCACAACGATCCGGGCTATGGTCCCACCGCCCGGTTGGGCGCCGAGCGTGAAGGTGGCGCCCTTGCCGTAGTGCAGTTGCAGGCGCTCCTCCACGTTTGTGATTCCGACGTGCGAAAACCCCCGCTCGCACCCTG
>CAYTGY010000295.1:0-4720 GCA_964437265.1 uncultured Spirochaetaceae bacterium
CGCCGTGCCCAGCGGTGGTCATGCCCGTAAGGGCCAGACGTAAACGTGGAATCCAGTGTTCCTGTTAATGGAGATATTGGAGTCAGGCGACTGCTCGAAGCGCTTGTTATGTTCCTCGCTTGCAGGCGTTTGTGGTAGAATGGCGCGATTGATCCCTCGTTCACGTACTCCCGGATAGAAAGGTGTAACCAGGGAGTACGTTACCACAGCAGGCAACTTTGATCTGGGGCAGCTTATGGACGGATTCACGACAACCGACGATAGCGAGTTCAACAGGCTCGTGGACGAGGCGCTCCATGCCTCGTTTGAAGGGTGGGACTTCTCGTTCATACGTAATCGTATGGTAGAGAGTGAGCTTCCCTGGGACTATCGTGCGATTGTCAATCAGAAGCTGAAGAACGCAGAGTCCGTGGTTGATATGGGAACCGGCGGAGGCGAGTTCATCGCATCGCTACCACAATTGCCTTTGCGGGTGTATGCAACCGAGCAGTACGAACCGAATGTGGCAGTAGCACGAGCAAGGCTTCAACCGCTAGGTATCGAGGTCTTCTATCTTAAGGAAGAAGCTGAACCACCGTTCAACAGACAGATCCCATTGGAATCGGACAGTGTCGATGTTGTTCTCAATCGGCACGAGGCATACACGCCGTCCGAGATCCGCAGGGTCCTGCAACCGGAGGGATCCTTTCTAACTCAGCAGGTTGGTTCGCTGAATGAGATCACGTTGAAGCAGTTCTTTGATCAAGACAGCGTCCGCGTTGGCAACTGGAATCTTGAGTCCGCGGTGCTCGAAATCGAAGAGAATGGCATGGCGGTCGACTATGCAGACGAATTCATAGGAACTGTGAGGTTTACCGACATAGGTTCGATTGTGTACTTCCTGAAAGCCGTTCCGTGGTTGGTCGAGGACTTCAGTGTTGAGCGACAGAAAGAGCGGTTGCGACGGATGCACGAGCGGATCGCTACACGGGGGTACTTCGAAACGGTAATGCATCGGTTCATTTTGGCAGCACACAAGAACTGAAACGGTATGCAGACCCGCCCCGCCTCTATTCGCAGTTTCGATTGACCATGGTACCAAGGCGTGTTGAGTACTCAGAGGAACATAACGGAGCGCTTGAGCTGCGCCGTGCCCAGCGGAAGTCGTGCCCGTAAGGGCCAGACGAAGACACAGAATACCGGGTTCCCGTAAGAAGAGACAGCGGCGTCAGGCGACTGCTCGAAGCGCTTGTTATGTTGCGCTCGACGCGACGCGAGCGCAATAGTGTCGGCTGCGCCAGTAACAAGAACTTTGGTCCGGAGCATTCCGGTTGCCTGTAGACTTGCGCTACGACAAAGGTGGCTCGAACTGCTGAATGATAGCAGGCGAATGCGCTATGCTGGGAGATCAGGAGCGTTCCCGAATGCTATCGGACGATTGAGGCAATTGAGATCGAACGAATGTCAGCGCGAGTAGTTCACAAGCCTTTTGCTGACCGACAGGCCGTAGCGTTGCTCTTCGCCATCCTCTGCGATGACGTGGATGTGGACAATCTCAGCATAACCGTAGGTCCGGCGTACGAGGCTGTTCATGAGCGAAATCTTCACCAGCTGCTCGGAGAAGTAGAGTGGAGGATTTTGGTGACTCATGGTAGTCATCTCGTGGGGTGTTGTGTGATGATCGTACCGTTCCTGCACTACGTAACGGATTTTGTTGTCGCGTGGGTCAAAGAACCGGACGGTCTGAGCACTGTGCTGTCTCAACTCATGGCTTCCGCAGAACGTGTTGGCAAAGAATGTGGATAGAACAAAGTGCAGATCAGACTGGGGGCGAACGGCTCCGCGGCAGCGGAGCCGCTACGGTCCGCGGGACATCGGGCTGTATACTGCGACGAGGCGCCGTCGGATCCGACGTACGCGAAGTCATTTCAGGTCGACTGAATGTCAACGGATACCTGCAGCATGCGGCCTCGTTGTTGGATGGATGCGAAGACGTCCGCGCCGGCGAAGCTGACTCCCGAGCGCTTCCGCAGATATGGTATCTCCGGAACTATGCTGCGAAAGACTATGTTCGGACGGCATGACGGGACGGCAATTGAGCAATCGGTCGGATACAGGGCAACTTGCGGTGAGAGGATCCAAATGCATCGATCTACAGACCAAATACGAGTACTGTTGTTAGTCGACAGCCGGTTCGTGGCCATGGACCTAAGGCGACGCTTGGGACCGTTGGTCATGACACTGGTCGAATGCTACGAGCGCGATGATCTGCTTCCGACGCTTGAAAGCGGTTCATTCGACGTGGTCATAGTCGCCGAGCTCGCAGAGTCTTTCGGACCGATCGATGAAGTTCCAGCCGTCGTCCACGCGTGTCACCCGAACGCCGTGATAATCGGTGCTGCCATGGCGGAACAGGCCGAGAGACTGGAAGATAGCGGCTTCGATAACATCTATCCGCGAGATTGGTACAATGGGAATACATACCTACCGAACTTCGTGCTCGATGTTGTCACAGGCAAAATCGACACCTTCCTGCCAGGTTCAAACTGGAAGCCTTCGCGGTACATAGGCAATAGCGACGAGTAGTTGCATGGAGTAACCGATAAGGGCCGCTCAATCCGACCGGCAGATAGTGACTTGCCCGTCTGGACTCGCAACTCGAGAATGTCGGTCAACCTTCCGGCTGCACGCTGTTGTGCGGGTCAAGCGCAACATAACATCTTCTCTCGCGAGTTCCGCCGAAATCGGACCTCACGGACTTCGCGTGTTTTGAAGCGTGCGAAGCCTTTCACCCGTTGTATCGGTTGATGCGACCGAAACCCAGAGAATCCATCTTTGCGTGCGGGAGGTGTTCCGGTGCCGGCTGACCCCCCTACGCTGGACGACAACGCCTATCGGGAGTACCTCCTCACCGTCGCGCACCTCGACGAGCGCACTGCGACTGCCTATATCGGCTTCCTCGGACGCTTTCGGAGGGTGGTGCCACGGACGGTGAAGAACCGGGAGGTCGCGCTCGAATGCTTCGAACAGTCGCTCGGACAGAGCGAGTCCCCCGCTCGCGTGAAGCAGGCGCTCGACGCTGTTCGGCACTACTGGTACGCGGTCGACCGTGCGCGACGTGGAGGCCCGGGCGTGCGACTGTCCGCGCCGCGAGAGCGCCTCCTCGCGGAGATGCGACGCGTCGTACGGCTGCAACACAAGTCGTATCGGACGGAGCAGACCTACCTCGGCTGGGCCCGTCGGTTTCTCGCCCACTCGGCCCCGACACCGGTCCGAGGTCTCACCGAGCGCGACGCCAGACGGTTCCTCTCGTTCCTCGCGGTCGAGCTGCGGGTCGCGTCGTCGACGCAGGAACAGGCGTTCAGCGCCTTGCTCTTCCTCTACCGGTTCGTGCTGGAACGGCGGATCGACGGGCTGCGATCGTCCATCCGCGCGAAGCGTCCGCGCACGCTGCCGGCCGTTCTCACACGGAGCGAGATCGAGAGTGTCCTCGGGCATCTGCCTTCACCGTACGGTCTCATGGGAAGGCTCATCTACGGGGCCGGGCTTCGTCTGCGCGAATGCCTGTCGCTGCGCATCCAGGACATCGAGTTCGATCAGGCTCGGATCTCGGTGCGGGCGGCAAAGGGTCGCAAGGATCGGATGGCAGTGCTGCCGCGGAAGACCGTCGACGAGCTGAGGCGTCAGATCCGAAGCGTGCGGATCGTCTACGACCGCGATCGCACCGAGCATAATCCGGGGGTTCCGCTCCCGTACGCGTTCGAGAGCAAGGACCCGAAGGCAGGGCGCGCGTGGAACTGGTTCTGGGTCTTCCCGTCACAGCGCGTATCGACCGATCCGCAGACCGGCCGGAGCTACCGCTACCACGTCCATCCGAGCGCGCTCCAGCGTCACTTCGCCGCGGCGGTTCGTGCGGCGCGCATCCGCAAGAGGGCGACGGTCCACTCGCTTCGCCACAGCTTCGCGACGCACCTCATCGAGGCCGGCGTGGACATCCGAACGGTGCAGGAGCTGCTCGGCCACGCGGATCTGCAGACCACCATGGTCTACACCCACGTGGCTGCCAACAACAAGCTCGGGGTCGAGAGCCCGCTCGACCGCGACTGGGTAGGAGAGATCGAGAGGTCCCTTCGGGACGGGCCGCTCGGTCAGCGGGGTCGTCGCCCTCTTGGTCCGCACGCCGCGTCCGTCGGGCCCGCGCCGGCGCCGGTCTGCCCGGCCATCGGTCTCGAAAAGCCAAAGGTTTACAGCCGGCCGGCGATAGGATAGACTCGCATCTATATAGCAGACAGCGTATCTATCTTGATCGTTCTGCTCCGGTATTCCACGCTGGGAGCCGGACGCCCGCGCTTCGCGGCGGGCCGATCGGGATGGGAGAGAGGAGCCTATGGGACACACGATCCTTGAGAAGAAGCAGCTCTCCGAGCAGGTCTACATGATGCGGATCGAAGCGCCGCTCATCGCCGAGGCGCGGGAGCCGGGCCAGTTCATCATCCTGCAGATCGACATCGACTTCGGCGAACGCATCCCGCTCACCATAGCCGACGCGGATGCCGAGGAAGGCTGGATCAGGATCATCTTCCAGGCGGTCGGCGGAACGACGATGAAGCTCGCCCGCTACGAGGAGGGCGATGCGGTCGCGGCGGTCCTCGGACCGCTCGGGCACCCGACGCACATCGAGAACTTTGAGCACGGCAATCTCTGTCGCGACCACGGCGAGGAATCAGTACGTTCCCCGTGG
>CAYTGY010000296.1:0-4707 GCA_964437265.1 uncultured Spirochaetaceae bacterium
ATGTGCGCAAAGTACCGGTCAAGCAGCTCATGCGCTGCAGCCAGCCAGTGGCGGCGAACCAGTCCTGTCTTGGGACTCAATGCTCGATCCGCGTCCTGGATCTCAAACCGGACCCGCACGTTGCGCTACCCCTTGAGCCCGGTCATGGCGATACCTGCGACAAAGTACTTCTGTGCGGCAAAATACAGGATGAGAATGGGTAGCATCGCCACCACAGCCGCCGCCATCAGCAGTGCGTAGTCCTGGTTGTAGAGTGTGATGAAGCTCCGCAAGCCCAGCTGTATGGTCTTGTTGGTGTCCGTGGAAAGGTAGATGAGCGGCCCCAGAAAATCGTTCCAGGTGAAACTGAAGAAGAACACCACCAGCGTGGCTATAGCCGGACGTGATAGCGGCAGGATGATCTGCCGGTACACGCGGAACTCGCTGCACCCGTCAATCCTGGCGGAATCAGACAACTCGAACGGGATGGTGAGAAAGAACTGTCGGAACAGGAAGACCCCGAACGGGTTGAACGCCCGGATAAGGTATACCGACCAGAGGGTATCGTATAATCCCAGGTTACGGATGATGACGAACTGTGGGATCATGATCACCATGTAGGGGACCATCAGTGTTCCCAGGTACGCGAAGAAAATGGTGTCCCGCTCCGGAAAACTCATCCGTGCAAACACATACCCCGCGAGCGAGGAGGTGACAAGCTGCGTGAGCACGGTAATCACCGTAAGAACGACGGTGTTCCTATAGTACACGAGAAACGGCGCTTTCCGCCACACATCTACGTAGTTCTCGAATCGTGGCTCATCCGGAATCCACCGGATGGGCATGTCAAACACCTCCGTCTCCGGCTTGATGGATGACGAAAGCATCCACAGAAACGGGAGGATCATGGTCAGAGAGATGATTGTCAGCAGAATGTATGTCCCGAACCGTGACAGCTTCTGCTGCCCGCTGCGTGTGGTGGTGAGGTGCTCCCACCACGATTTCAGTGACAAGAGGACACCCTTGCGCCGCTCTACATGTAGTGAACCCACTTCTGCTGCCCCCGGAACTGGATAAAGGTGAATATCATGATCATGACGAAGAGGAAGAGCGCGAGCGCGCTTGCGTATCCCATGTCGTAGCGGATGAACGCCTCCTGGTAGATGGTGTACGCCAACACGTTGGTTGCCCGGCCCGGGCCGCCTTCAGTCAGAGCGTAGATAAGATCAAAGACTTTGAACGAGTTGATCAAACCAATCACTGAAGCAAAGAAGATCGCCGGCGTGAGCATAGGTACGGTGATCTTGAAAAAGCGCTGAACACCGTTGGCGCCGTCTATTTCCGCACACTCGTACAACGACGTCGGAATCCCCTGAAGTGCCGCCAATATGATCACCATGAAGTACCCAATGTGCTTCCAGATGGATATGATGATCACGCCCGGAAGCGCCCAGGTTGATGAAGAGAACCACCGCGGCAGATCTTCCACTCCCAGCGACGCGAGTAGGTGATTAACCGGCCCCAAGCTGGGGTGGAGAATCAGGTTCCACACCGCCGCAATGGCGATAGTGGAGGACACGTACGGTAGGAATATGAACAGCCTAAAGAACTTGATACCCTTGGCTGCGGTGTTGAGAATCACCGCGAGCACAATGGAAATGGCCACGGCCACCGGCACTGAGAAGAACGTGTAGATCAGCGTGTTCTTCAACGATATGCGGAACGTCTCATTGCCGAACATCTTCACGTAGTTCTGAAACCCAATGAAGTTCGGCGCATTGTAACCGTCCCAGTCGGTGAAACTCATTCCAAAAGAAAACACAACCGGCACTAGTACGAACGCCGCGAATCCAATGACATTCGGCAGCAGAAACGTGTAGGCGGTGATTCTGGTCTTGAGCAGAAGCTTGCTTGCCATAGGCTTGGGCTCACTCACAGGCGCTTGTGCGCCCGGCCACGCCGGGCCAGGGCGCGCACCGCGGCGGCGCATGAAGCGCAGCCGCGGATCTCGCGTCACACGAGTCTACTCGAGTTCCTCCTGAATTCGGCGCTTGATCGCCGCAATTGCCTCAGCAGCGGTCTGCTCTTCGGCGAAGTAGAGCTCAGCCTCTTCCTTGTAGATGGTGTTGATGATGTAGTTGATGTTCTCAACCGCCGGATACTCCGGGTAGACCTTGGGGTTGAAGAGAATGTCGATGTTCTCCGGCCCCCCGTTGGCCGCCGCGGCGTCCAGAAAGATCTGCTCAGACTCGTCGGTCTGGCGAAAAGAGATGTTCGCCTGCTCCGCAAGCAGCCGCGCACTGGTATCACTGGAACTGCGGAACTTCAGAAACTCCCAGGCGGCATCAAGCTCGTCGGTCCGGGCCGCAATGGCAACCGGTCCGGCCATTCCCCACGTGGTGTTTGGTGAGGCGCTTTCAGGCCGCGGCATGGTCACGACGTCCCAATCGAAGTCCACATTGCCTTCTTCCTGCGCCTGCCAGAGCATGCCGATGAACCAGTTGCCAATGGGCACCATGCCGACGTTGCCCTTGTAGAACGCCGAGGTGTAATGCGCGTTCCCGGCAACTGCGTCGAAGTACGGCATGACCAGGCCTTCATCCTCGAGCTGCTTGCGGAACTCGAGTGCTTCCTGGAACGGCGACAGATCCTGATCAATTGCGGTAGCTCCCGTTTGGACCGCCGGACCCATCCAGCAGATTGGCCAGGTGTGAATGTACGCACCGTACACCTTGTCCTGGCCGCTCCCGCTCGCTACGCCCGTCGCCTTCTCGTAGAACTCGGTCCACGTCATGTCGTTGGTGGGGTAATCCACGCCCGCTTCGTCAAAGACATCCTTGTTGTAGTAGAGGATCCACGCGCTCGTTCCGCCGGGCAAGCCGTAGCTCACACCGTTGATCTTGGTACCCTCATAGAACGGCCCCAAGTAGGAGACGTCGAAGCCTTCTTCTTCAACAAGCTCGCTTACCGGGTAGAGCATACACCGCTGGGCAAGTTCCGCGTATACCGCGTTGTTCTGCGTGTTGACAATGTCGATCTTGGCACCACCGGCAAGCTGCACAAAGATCTGCGCGCGGTACTCGGCCGGGTCGGTCTGCCAGTATTCGAACTCCACGTTCGGGTTCTGTTCTTGGAACGCCTGGATCATCGCCTCAGTCTCCGGGAAGATGTCCGGCCAAATGGGGACACGAAGTGTCGCCGTCTCTTGGCCGGCGCCACCTGACTCCGTCTGCCCGGTGGCGAACGCGAACGTCGCGGCCACGGCCAGAAGCAGCACGAGTAGGAACCGTGATTTCATACATAACCTCCTCAGGTTTGGTTTGTGACCGAGGGTACACCCGAAATTCGCTGTGCGAAAGGTGAAGATTTTCTTCACCTTGTGTGCCGGCGCAAGCCGTTCTACGCTTGGCATCAACCGATGCATGGAAGCGACAAAGGGGCTGCCCGTGAAAACGCTGTATCTTTCAGGGACCGACGGAGCTGGAATCGACCTGCCCAAGGTCTATCGCCAAGCGCTGGAGGCGGAGACGGACCTCACGGTGGTCTCCCGGTCTGAGCCGCTCAATGAGGAACAAGCCGGCAACCTCATCCGCGGTCACGACGTCTATCTGATTTGCCGCCACTCTCAGTATCTGCCGGCCTCAGTCGCCACCGAAGCCGGCAACCTCAAGCTGGTCTGCGCCGTCGTAGGCTCGCTTCAGGCGTACGTGCCGCCTGAGGTGATTGACTCCTCCATCGTGGTCACGAACTGGGGAGATGCACCGGCGGGGCCCATCGCCGAAGGTGCGATGGCACTGCTGCTGGCAAGCCTCAAGGATCTCCACCACCACGTCATGGACAAGCGGCGCGGGAGTTGGAAGATTGAACCGACCACCCACGGTGGCGTGCTGAACGGTCGCCACGTGGGACTCTACGGTCTGGGGTTCATTGGCCGGCGGTTCGTGGAGAAGATTCGACCGTTTGAGGCTCTTCTCCACATCTATGACCCGTATACACCGGAGCTCCCGGAAGGCACCGTCCGCGAGACATCTCTGCACGATCTGTTCAGCCGGTGCAGCATTATCGCCGTGCATGCCGGGCTTACCCCACAGACACGTGGGTCGGTAACCGCGGAGCTCCTGTCGCTCCTCCCTGATCACGGCGTGCTGATCAATACCGCTCGCGGAGCAATCATTGATCAAGAGGCACTCTTTGTGGAGCTGGAGTCGGGCCGCCTGCGCGCCGGGTTGGACGTCCTTGAACCGGACCAGTTACCGCCCAATCATCCGGCACGCGGTTGGGAGAATCTCATTCTGACGGCGCACCAGATTCACCTCCCGTGGCCGTCAGACGTGGCGCCGCCGGAGGATCTCACGCGGGCACAGGAGTACTCCATTGAGAACCTGCGGCGGCTGCGCGCCGGCGAGCCGCCACTGCATGAGATTGATCACACGCGATACCGTCTCATGACATAGGCAACCACCGGGTTCCGTCGGCGGCTGCGCACACCGGAGGCTTTCACCATGGACACATATCACAGCCGAGACCTCACACGCTACCGTGAAGCGGCCGCGACGCCGGCCGTCGGCGACCGGGGTCAGATGGCGGACCCGCTTCTCCTATCGTCTCGCCCGAACGTGGACCCACGGGTCATTGAGATCACACCGCACGTTCGGACCATAGTGGGATTGGGCTTGTCCGCCACTCACGTGATAACCGGCAACGACGGACTGATCGTGGTGGACACGG
>CAYTGY010000297.1:0-4680 GCA_964437265.1 uncultured Spirochaetaceae bacterium
CGACAAGCGCGGGCACGATTCGTGTGTCGAAATGTCGTGTCATTTCGTACTCCTCAATAATGGTGTGTTCCTCAACCATAAAGTCGATAAACCGTCAAGTCAAGGTAATGGTGATTTTTGGTTTGCTCGCCCTTGGGCTATGGCTGGGAACGGTGCTCCCGGTCCGTGACGGTCTTCACTGCGCGAATGGTGAGGCGGCCGGCAACCCACGTGTTGAGCCGTGCCAGGAGGAATCCTGCCGCCGCCATCAGCCCCACCCCCAGGGCGAAGCTGAGGAGCACGCGGGGCTGTTCAGGTTGCGCGGCGAAGAGCCACATGTACCCGGCAAGAATGCCCAGCACAATGGCCACAAGTGGTATTCCGTAGACCCATGCGGTGGCTTTGAGCACCGTCCCACGGCGCATCCGGAGGCGTACCTGGTCACCTACGTCAAGCGGCTCGTGGGAGGTGGCCCAGACCATCGCGCCGGTGCCGTAGCAGTTGCCCTTGATGGCGCAGGTGTCACAGGCGCCGGGCACCGTGATCTCAATGCCGTAGCGGGCGCCGTGATCGATCTCCCGCACCACGCCGTACTCGGCCTGGAGAGGCTGATGGTGGTCGGGTGCGGCAGGCGCCGTGGGCCCGTCGCCTGATGTTTGAGCTGCGCTCATTCGTCCTGGCCGGCGTCACCGGCGGCGCTGTCCGCGCCTTCGCCGGCTTCTGCCGCCGCGGCTACCGGCTCTGGTTCTTTGGGCTCACTCATCGGCTCACCGCCAACCGGCGGGTGACCCAGGACCTCGGCTTTGCGGATACTGTTGATGCCGCTGGAATACGCGCCGGTGGGGCACTTGGCGCCGTACTCGGGCTTTGCGGTATACGGGTCCGCGGTGACCACCGCAAGGTTTCCCTGCATGGTCACGGCGTCTTCGTTCTCATCCTTGGCGGCCGCCTTGACGCAAAGCTTGCAGGAGATGCACGCTTTGCTGCAGACTTTCCGCGCGATTGGGCCGGCGTCCTGACTCTTGCAATACACAAAGCTGTTGTGGCTCACCGGATGTAGCTCGATCAAGTCACGAGGGCAGGCCCTGACGCAGTTGCCGCAGGCGGTACACTTCTCCGCATCCACGTAGGGTATGCCGCCCTCGCTGAGGTGGATCGCGTCAAAGGGACAGCTCCTGACACAGCTTCCCATGCCCACGCACCCGAACTTGCACCGCTTGCTCACATCCTGCGAGTAGATCGCCGCGGCACAGTCCTGGATTCCCTTGTGGATACCGGGGAACTTGCTTGCCTCGTTGTCTCCTTGGCAGAAGACCACGGCAATCAGCTTCTCCTTCTGCTCGCCTGATACTTCAACCCCCATGACACGGGCAACGTCCCGCGTGGTCTCCGCGCCGCCAACCACACACAGGTTGAGGTCTTCGTCCTTCTCTACGATCGCCTCCGCGTAGAGCGCGCATGAGGCGTAGCCGCACCCGCCGCAGTTGACACCCGGGAGTGCGTTCTCCACCTTCTCCAACTTTGGATCGGTCTCAACCGCGAACTTCTTGTTTGCGAACACCAAGAATATGGAAAAAAGCAGGCCGATGACTCCCATCAGCGCAGCTGCGGTCAGTATCATGTCTCCTCCTCGAAGACGCGCTTCAACCGGTCGCGTCGTGCGCTCACGCCGACGTCAGCCCGCTGAAACCCATAAACGCCAATGCCAGGATACCGGCGGTGATCAAGGTGATCGCCGCGCCGCGAAACGGCTTGGGGATGTTGGAGAGCTCGAGCTGCTCGCGGATCCCGGCCATGATCACGATTGCCAGGGTGAAGCCTACGCCGGCGCCAAACCCCTGCACCAGCGACTCCAGGAACCCCAGCTCGCGCATCGCCTGGATCAGCGCCACAAACAGGATCGCGCAGTTGGTGGTGATCAGCGGCAGGAAGATGCCCAGGGTCTTGTAGAGCGCGGGGCTGGTCTTCTTGATAAACATCTCCACGAACTGCACCAGCGACGCAATCACCACGATATAGCTCACGTACTCCAGAAACGGCAGTCCGAACTGGATCAGCACGTAGTGGTTGATGATCCACGTCACCACCGCCGTGATGGTCATCACAAAAGTGACCGCCAGACCCATGGAGAGCGCTGAGTCGATCTTCCTTGACACGCCGATAAACGGACAGATGCCGACGAAGTACGTGAGGACAAAGTTGTTGACCACGACGGCCGAAATCAGGGTTACCAGATACGTCATGATCACGTCCTTATGAGCACGGGCTCGTTCTTGTCCTTCACGGCGTTGAAGATCGCCATGAGGATGCCCAGCGTGAGAAACGCTCCCGGCGGGAGGATCATCACCAGCATCGGCGTGAAGCTCTCACCAAAGAGCTGTACCCCAAGGATTGCGCCGCTTCCCAGGACCTCCCGGACCGCTCCCAGCACCATGAGGCTCAGCGTGAAGCCGGCGCCCATGCCCAGCGCATCAATGAAGGAGATGCCGGTGCCGTTTCCCTCCTTGGTGGCGAACGCTTCCACGCGTCCCATGATGATGCAGTTGACCACGATCAGCGGAACGTACGGGCCCAGCGACTCAGAAAGCGGGGGGAAAAACGCCTTGAGCACCAGGTCCGCGATGGTGACGAACGTGGCAATGACCACCGCGTTGACCGGGATCCGCACCGTGCGCGGGACGATGCCCGTTGCCAGTGAGGCGATCATGGTGCTGAAGACCAGGACAAAGGTGGTTGCCAGCCCCATGCCGATGCCGTTTGCCACGCTGGTGGTAACGGCCAGGGTGGGACACATGCCGAGCACCTGCACAAACACCGGGTTGTCCCGGACAATCCCCTTCATAAACTCAACCGTGATGGAACGGCTCTTCACTGCTGCATCTGCCATCACTGCACCTGCCCGATGATCTGGATTGCCTGATCCAAGGTTGCGTTGATCCCGCTCACCACCGCCTTGCTGGTGATGGTCGCTCCGCTGATCGCCTGGATCTCATTCTCCGCGGGATCCGGCTCCACGTTTTTCACGTAGGAGATCTGCTCCTGCGCGTCCAGCCCGGCGAACTGCTCTTGAAACGACTCGGTGGTGATATTGCCGCCAAGGCCCGGGGTCTCGATCTGCTCAACGACCTCAATACCGCGAATGGACTGCAGGTCCGCGGAGAGGCCGACGAGGAGCGTAATGGTTCCGCCGTAGCCCTGCGTCCGCACTCGCACCGCATAGCCAAGGAGCTCATCCGCCGCGGATGTCCCGCGGTAGATCGTGGGACCGTCGCTCTCCACCTCCGCAAACTCAAGCGAGCCCGTGTCTACGCCGTCTCCGGCGAAGATGGCCGCCAGCGAGGCGTTGAGCGCCGCAATACGGTTTGCGTCAATCCGCGGGCTCAAGCCGGCGGAGGTTGCGGCAAGCACCAGGCCTGAGAGCACCATCACCGCGGTGAGGACAATGATCATCTTCCTCATGCCTGGGCCTCCTTCCGTGCGCCAAACACCGGGTTGTTCATGCGGTTGATGATTGGCGTCACTGCGTTCATGAGGAGCACTGCGTACATGACGCCCTCCGCAAAGCCCCCGAAGAGGCGAATAATGACCGTGAGCGCGCCGGCGCCCACGCCAAAGATGATGATGCCTTTGTTGGTGTACGGCGTGGTGACCATATCCGTGATCATGTAGAACGCCGCGAACATCGCTCCGCCTGAGAGCAGATGAAAGAGCGGGTTTGCGTATGCGGCGGGGTTGATCAGCCAGAAGATCCCGGTGCCCACTGCGATGGTCCCCAGGTAGGAGAGCACCATCCGCCACCTGACAATGCCCATCGCCATCAGCACAAGCCCGCCGATCAGGATGGCGAGCACGCTGGTCGCGCCGATTGACCCGCCGGTCTGTCCGAAGAAGAGGCGGAGCAACGATTCGGTGGTCCCCTCGAACCGGGCCGCCGCAAGTGGTGTGGCGCCTGAGGCCGCGTCCGCGGCGCTCAACGTTGCGGAGCTCGGCAGGAACCCAAAGACCTCCCGCGCGGGCGTCCACGTGGTCAGTTGCACCGGATACGCCGCTGCAAGGAAGGCGCGGCCCACCAGTGCCGGGTTGAACACGTTCTGTCCAATTCCGCCAAAGACCTCCTTCCCAATAAAGATCGCTACCACGGAACCCAGCACCACCAGAACCGGAGAGACCGACGGCGGAAGCACCATCACCAGAAGCAGCGCGGTGACAATCGCGCTGCCGTCAAGGACGCTCTTCCAGCTCTGCTTGCGTACTACTCTGACCAGAAGCTCCGTCCCCACGCACGCGACAATGGCCGGCGCGTAGAGCGCCAGAACGCGGGCGCCGAAGTAGAGCGTGGAAATCACAATGACCGGAATGAGCGAGATATTTACCGCGTGCATGATGCGCCGAACGCTTGCCGGTCCGTGCGCGTGTGGGGCGGTCTGGAGGACGAACCCTTCGTTGGCAGTGCTCATCTATATCCCCTTCACCCGGATGTAGTTCTTCGCATACTTGATCCAGGAGACGATCTTGATGTTCGACGGGCAGCTCCACGCGCAGCACCCGCACTCAAAGCAGTCCGCCAGATTTGTTGCCTTGGCTTCTTCGAACTTCTCCGCCTTGGCAAACGCGGCGAGCTTGAGCGGCATGAGACCCATGGGACAGACGTCCACGCAGGTTCCGCAGTGGATGCACGGATACTCCTCCGGGAACTCCTGC
>CAYTGY010000298.1:0-1914 GCA_964437265.1 uncultured Spirochaetaceae bacterium
GAGCGTAGATCGTCAACGTGCTCCGGAACTCCCACGGTTATCCCCCTGCCGCCCAGTTTGACCATACCATAGTTGCCTAAGCAGATCTACTCCGGTGGGCGGCCCTGCGGTGGATTCTCTCGGCCGACTATCACTCGGTAATAGCCCGTCTCGTGCGTGTCGTAGCTCGTAACCAGAATCTCCAGGAGACCGGAGACGGTGGGGACGTAGGTAAGCGAGCTATCCGTTGTGCTATGGGCGTCGTCGTTCGATAGCACGTCATCCATGGCGTCGACCAAGAATAGGTACGTGTCGAACTCTGGAGACTCGACACGCACAGTCAACGTCACACCGGCTTCGGCCATGACGTAGTACCGGTCCGCGTATCGCTCCCGAACCAGTCCAGCGTCGGATACCGTGAGAGCCTGGGGAAGCTCAACACGTAACGGTCTCTCAGAAACCGCCGTCTTTCGCCCCGGCAAGTCCGGTAGCGAAACGCCATCCGCCCCAACGATCAGAATGTCAACGCTACACGGCTCGTCGGCAGACACATCAACGGTGTACACTCCCCGGCTGCAGCGAAGATCGACCCGCGGTGTTGTGCCGTAGTAGTGGCTGGAAGCGGCAACAACTCCGCGTCGGTCGGAAATGACAATCTGCGGGTCAGTATGCGTGTTGAGCGTCGCAGGTGTGGCAATCACGGTGAGCACAGCACCGGGGTGCGCGGTCACGACAAACCGAACACCCGACTCGTCAACCGGAACAGTGACTACTTGGCGCGAACGGCGATCACGCAGAGACTCGGCGACCTGTTCCGACGATAGGCCTTTCGGGAGCTGGTCGAACTGAGCGTCGTGTCTGTCGCCGCGAACGACCAATGGCTTGGTCACCTGCTTCAGCGTCTCCTCCCAAGAGGACGCGTGGACTGACCGCTCGATGACATTCAGCATCCGCTGCGTAAAGACGCTCCCTTGCCCACTCACCTTGCTATTCTGTCCGGGGACGGAGCTGCTTGCGACGAAGACTCCTTCAGCCTCCGCAAAGAGCACTCGAAACCGAGTCTCCAGTTCAGACGCGTCCGCCTGGGGACCGGTCAGGCGATCCGGCTCTGCTACCAGCGCCGGCTTCTTCCACTCGTGACGCTTCTCTCCGATCATCGGCTGCTCATTTCCATTGCAGGCATCGACGAACGCCACGAGCAGCCTGGGGTTCTTGCCGTACGCGGTGCCAAGCAACTCGGCGAAATCAATGGTTTCGCCGCCGCAGTCAAAACGCGGATACCGTACCAGCTCGCCGCTCGAAGAGCCGTGACCGGAGAGGTAGAGGAACAGAACGTCTTCGGGGCTCACGTGGATCCGCTCCAGGGTTTGGTCAACTCGTGCCGGGTTGAGATTGACACCGTCGACTCGCGCAACGCTTAACTGGAGTGACGTGGACGCGGCCGCTCGAGAGAGGAACTGCGCCACCGCGTCAAGGTCTCGCTCAACGGCGCGCCCGATGGCCGGGTCGGCGGTGTCACCAATCAAAACGCCATGGATGGTGCCGGCGCCGGCGAGTCCCCCGACCAGAAAGACAAGGATGAGCACTGCGATTGCCCTGAATAACTCGATTCGTTTCCGCATCTTTGGTCTCCTTGCCACATAAGGGGCGCGGAGACCGTGAAGGTTTACGTCATTATTTCTGCGAGAGTGGCGAGGGAATGACGGAGGTCAAGGTGGGCTACGTGCGGAGCCCATCACAACCGCAGTACCAGTTCGCGATCCATGCCTTGTGTGCCATACAGACGAAGCGCGGTCACCAACCCGTCGTCGTCAAGTTCGAAGATCAGGTGCTGTGCCGCATTCTGCGGTCCGCCACCTGAAGAGATCACCAGCATGTAATCCAGCATCGATTCAGTTGACCAGTCCGACTGGAACGGCCCGTACGCGTCAAGCA
>CAYTGY010000298.1:2014-4677 GCA_964437265.1 uncultured Spirochaetaceae bacterium
CAGCGCAGTCGAATCACCCACCGTGATCCCCCGCGCCGTCCGAGGCCCGGGGGTGTAATAGGATAGGGCGTACACGCGCTGACCGTCCCAACTAACTCGAAGCCGACCGTCTTCATTGCCTGGGATGGCGTACTGACCAGAGATCCACTCCTGGGATCTTGGCTCGACGGAGTAGTTGAATCGCACTAGAGAAGTATAGGGCGCCGCTCCTCGCGTCTGCCGTGCAGCCTCTCCAAGGCGTCGCTCGACCTCATCTCTCGGCTCGTTGATTGAGACCACAAAGGATGACTCTGGGGCCACGACAGTAAAGTCTTTGGTCGTGAGTCTTGGCGATGCGGAATCACGCTGTTCTAGCCCGTCGGTGACCGCGGTCTCGGACAGATCGAGGTTGTTTCGACTCCTATCACGGTCAGGTCGCGGCTCGCAACAGATACACACGGCTACAGCAGCAAGCGCTACTATCAAGTGCGAGACCTTGAAACACATTCTTTGGGAACCGCGTGAAGCATCCACGAATACTCTCCAGTTGAAACGTCTTTTCTGATCACGGAGCTGGTCCAAACAGTTCGGCGTGGCTTATATCGTAGAACTCCCCTTCGGCGTCCGGAGCATACTGCTGCGTATGCACGTGCGGGCCGTGGGAGTTGCCGGTGCTTCCAACGTAGCCTAGCAGGGTGCCGCCTTCAACCCGTTGCCCTGGCGCGACCAGTGGCGGCGCGTTGAAGTGCGGCCAGCCATGGATACGGAAAGCCGATGGGATCATACCGGTGCAAACTCCTTGAGCCCGCCAGTCATCACCTCTCTGCTCGAAGTCGATCGTAGATGCCCAGGTCTAGTTCGATTGGTTTCCCGTCTAGGAGGAACCTGATCTCCTCGATCGCTGCACCGCCACTGTCGTACGACGCATACACTTCGCGAATCTCAAACCCCAACCATTTGGCATTTGCGGGACCTGGCAGTCTGAGTGATTGACGTGTCCCGTCACCCGGCAAGTGCACACTGTAGCGCTGGGAGTCAACTCGAACTGTGAGTTCCTTCACGGCGCAGTATCGGTCTGACACGGCAGCGAAATGCTCGGGAGGCTCGAAGACGCTCTCGTCAATCCACATTCGATCTTCCACTCTCACGGTAATCGATGCACCGGTCTCAACATGGTCCGTATCCGCTATCCATGGCGTTTCAGCACTCCCGTCAAATGCGTACACACCACTATACTCGGCGGTATCGATAGACTGGAACGACGTGTACAACCCAGCTATGGTAGCGGTACGGTTGCCGTCCCCAGCCTGGTCGATCGGATCGGCACGTAACCATATGCTATAGTCGAAACTCACGACCGGCAGATCCTCAACAAGAGCAGCGTCAACGAAAACGTCAAATGAGTACACTGCGTCGGCGAGGTAGACGAACCCACGGAGAGATCTGCCTTCTGCGGCTTGTACTGCCTCGACCCCCCGCGAATCAAGTGTCAATCGCCCCGTCAGTTGCTCCTCGCTGCACAGCAGCAACTCATCGACCATCTGGTCCGTGAGGACGGGTGGTGGAGGAATCGCATCAGGTCCACGTCTCAAGACCACGACCACAACCTCAACCGGAGGGACTTCTTCACCCTGCCACGATTCGCAGCCATGCTCTGAGCAGCACACCACACTGCCTACAACCAACAACAGAAGCGACAGTCGAGCGATTCTACTCTGCACGGCGAACCTCCAAATGCCAGTAGAACGGAGGATCGAGTTCTGGGTCGAACAATTCATTCGCCGACACTGTTGTGGCGGTGGCAGTTGTGGCCCAACCCAATTCCAGTCGATAGTAGGCAGTGTCCGGCGCCAGCCCACCTTGTACAACGGTCGCGCCATATTGGCGGATCTGCTCGTCTTCCCGAAACGCTCGTTCATCTGCGAGGATCTTCATTCGCCAGCGTTGATCAGGTGCATACTGCTGCGCATGAACGTGCGGGTCGCGGGTGAGGAGGCCGGTGCTTCCAAGGGGTTCGGGCATACCGAGCATGGTCTTCGTTAGTCAACCGGCACGAGTTGCTCGTAGGCCCCGAGATTCAAGGGTATGAGTTGGCCACCGAGAAGAAATCGGATCTCGCTCAGTGCTGTCTGCTCGCCCTGATCGCCTCTATATACATCACGAACAACGAAACGGAACCACCTGCCCGTGAGCTGTTCGCCAAACCGTAGCGCTTGCGGCCGCATTTCGTCTCTGAATGAGACCGTGTAGCAGCGGGTGTCTACAAAAACGTCGAGAGTCCTGATACGACTCCAACGGTGCCAGTAGTCCGCCGCGGTGAACGCTCCAGGCTCAAAAACGATTTCGTCGAGCACTACACGCGGTCCGCCGAACCACACGACCACCGACGCGTCTACCCCGACTGCTCGAACATCCGTCATCCACATCGTTTCGCTGTCGCCGTCGAATGCCCGTATGGGATGATGCTCGCTTGCTGCGACAAAGGAGCGCGCGTGGCCAGTGGAACGGATCCCGCGAACGTATGCCATTGTTGGTTGCACTGCACCAGGGTCGGCTTCTCCACCAGCGACATCCTCGAGCAGTCGGTAGTGGAAAGTAACGGCGGGAAGGGACTCCAACACCGCAGCGGTTACTTGCAGATCCCAATACAACGTGCGATCCGATAGGAAAACAAAACCTCGGAC
>CAYTGY010000299.1:0-4664 GCA_964437265.1 uncultured Spirochaetaceae bacterium
ACTGATCGCCCAATTCCACCACGCGCTGCGTCAAGATCTGAGCATCCTCCCGCCACGCCGCTTTCCGTTTATGGGTGATCTGCGCCGTGGTCTTCACGGAGAAGAGGAACGGTGCCGGGACCTTTGCGGCAAGAGACGCGAGCTGTCCGGGAGGCGGCATCCGGTAGTACGGGAAGTTGAGCTCAGTGAATCGGAAGCGTTCGGCGTACCGCCTGAGAAAATCGCCGGTGTCCGTTCCCTCCGGGTATACGGGGCCCACCCAATCGCGGTAGGAGTACCCGGATGTGCCAATCACCACACGGCTCACTGCTGCCCCCCCTACGTCGCTCCGTCCGAACGTCCACCAACGCCGTCGGCCCGGTTCAGCGCGTCGCGGCAGAAGCGTATCTGGTCCGCAATTGTGCGTTCCAATTTCTCCGTGCCCACTCTGGGCAGCACGGCGCCGGTGAGCTCAACGGTGACAATCCGATCCGCTGGCTCGCGCTGGTCGACTCCGGCCAGCTCCGAGAGCACGTTCGTCAGCGGCAGATCGCCGTCACCGGCCGGCAGGTGTTGCGCTCCCCGACGATAGTCACTGAGGTGCACATGACGGACGGCCGCTTGTGCCAGGCGCAGCGGATGTGAGGGATCAATGCCCCAAGATGCAAAGTGCGTAGTATCCAAGGTGAGGTGTCGGTGCACCGTCGCCCACTGCTCCGGCGTACCGTGCCAGACGAACGAGCTCGGTCCAAAGAATAGAACCCGCGGCATGTTCTCCACACAGATGCGGACGCCCGTTTCCGCCTCCAGCTTGGAGAGGCTGCCGTCCGCCAGCATGCGATAGAGCTCAGCGCCAAACCTGGATCGACATGGCAGGGCGAAGACCATCTTCCCGCGGAAGCGGAGCACCCAACGCGGGTAGCGTTTCTCCGGGATGTGTACAACTACCGCGCGCGCGCCCACCGTGCCTGCCAGATTCCCACAGCGACGCAGGAGCTCAGCAGCGCTCAACGGTGTGTGCGGAGAATCGCCACGCCAGGCGGAGGGCTCGCGTGTTGGAAACGGTGCGTGCAGGGCCAGGACCGGCACACCGGAGTCCGCGGAGAGCTGCTCAATCCTCCGTGGCTCGTGGCTTGCAGGATTTGCGTCTACAATGATCTCCACGCCGTCATACCCGTGGTCAGCGGCAAGACGAAACGCTTCCCGCACGCGTTCTTTGTGGGGGTAGAACGTTCCTGATGAGAGCGCGATTGCTATTGGCATTGAAGCCGAATCGTAGCACACAGATCCCAGATTCGCCAGCTCCGGTACCGTTGATTCAATGTGCGAGTTTCCGTATATTTCGCGAGCCGCGTTCCACATCCGACCTGGATACCAGGCAGCTTCTCACGGAACCGTAACGCGACACCCGTAGAGTTCATCATTCACTCACTGAATAGCTGCGAGGGTTAGACTTTGGATACATCCCAAATGCGCAACATTGGAATCAGCGCACACATTGATTCCGGAAAGACAACGCTGACCGAACGGATCCTCTTCTATTGCGAGAAGATTCACGCCATACACGAGGTTCGTGGCCGTGACGGCGTCGGCGCCACCATGGATTCCATGGAGCTGGAGCGGGAGCGAGGCATCACCATCGCGAGCGCATCCACCAATGTGACGTGGAAAGACCACCCTATCAACATCATAGACACGCCGGGTCACGTGGATTTCACTATTGAGGTCGAACGCGCGTTGCGTGTTCTTGACGGCGCGATTCTGGTTCTCTGTGCTGTTGGCGGCGTTCAGAGCCAAAGCATCACTGTAGACCGCCAGCTCAAGCGCTACAGCGTGCCGTTCGTGGCATTTGTGAACAAGCTGGACCGTACCGGGGCCAATCCGTACAAGGTGCGCGACCAGATGCGGGCCAAGCTGGGGCACAACGCCGTACTGGCACAGCTTCCTCTCGGTTTGGAGGATAAGCACGAGGGACTGGTTGATCTTGTCACGATGAAGGCGCTCTACTTTGACGGCAACGCCGGGGAAGAGATCCGAACGGAGGAGATTCCGGTGGAGCTGATGGAAGAGGCGCTGGCGCGGCGCGACGAGTTGGTTGATGCGGCAAGTCTGTTTTCCGACGAGTTGGCAGAGGCGTACCTTGAAGGTGAGGTCACCGAGGAGATGCTGTGGCAGGCGATTCGCGAGGGCGTTCTGAAGCGGGAGCTGGTACCGGTGTTCATGGGCAGCGCATACAAGAATCGGGGTGTGCAGCCGTTGTTGGATGCCGTGATCCGCTATCTGCCCTCACCTGAGGACGTAACCACGCAGGCGTTGGATCTGGACAACGATGAGACGCCGGTGGAGCTGGTGGGCGATGACGACCGCAAGACGGTTGCGCTGGCGTTCAAGCTCGAGGACACCAACTACGGCCAGCTGACCTACATCCGCATTTACCAGGGAACGGTGAAGAAGGGCGGAGAGCTGCTGAACTCCCGCAGCCGTAAACGGTTCAAGGTTGGGCGTCTCATCCGGATGCATGCGAGCACCATGGACGATATCAATGAGGCGTGCGCCGGAGATATCGTTGCGCTGTTCGGCATTGACTGTGCTTCCGGTGACACCTTTGTGGATCCGTCGCTCAACTACTCCATGACCAGCATGTTTGTGCCCAATCCGGTCATCAGTCTTGCCGTGTCACCCAAGGACAAGAAGTCGGAAGACAACATGTCTAAGGCGCTGAATCGTTTCACCAAGGAAGATCCGACGTTCCGCTCGTATGTGGACCCGGAGAGCAACCAGACCATCATTCAGGGAATGGGAGAGCTCCATCTGGACGTGTATGTGGAACGGATGCGCCGCGAGTACAAGGCGGAGGTAGCAACCGGGATGCCGCAGGTGGCGTACCGGGAGACCATCAGCCGGCGCGCGGAGTTCGACTACACGCACAAAAAACAGACCGGCGGCGCCGGGCAGTTTGGCCGAGTGGCCGGGTACATCGAGCCAAGCGAGAGCGGCGAGTACGAGTTTGTGAATGAGATCAAAGGCGGTGTCATCCCCAACGATTACATCCCCTCCTGCGATAAAGGCTTCCGGATCGCGATGGAGAAGGGCCCCACCATTGGGTTTCCCATCATTGGCGTGCGCGCCGCAATCAACGACGGTAGCACCCATCCCGTCGACTCCTCCGACATGGCGTTCCAGCAGGCGGCCCGCTCTGCATTCCGGGAGGCGTACAAGCACGCGAAGCCGCAGATCCTTGAACCGATCATGCGCGTGGTGGTGGAGACGCCCACCGAGTACCAGGGAAGCGCCTTTGCCAGCATCAATCAGCGACGAGGAATCATTGTCGCATCCAGTGAGGATGGGGCGTCCAGCGTCATTGAGGCCGAAGTGCCGCTCGCGGAGATGTTTGGCTATTCGACTGTCCTGCGCAGTCTGACTCAGGGAAAGGCGGAGTTCTCAATGGAGTTCCTCAAGTACGGCCGGGTGCCGCAGAGCATCGCTGAGGAACTGAAGAAGCAGTACCAGGAAGAGAAGCGGGCAGAGGCCGTGAAGGCGTAGGGGGAAGAAGAAATGGTGAAGTCAGAGCTCGTAAAGCGGAGCCCACTCAGACTACTGGAACAGAGCATCCACGGCGGACTAGGGCCCGGCACTGTTGGCGTGATCGCCAGCCGCAAGGGTACCGGGAAGACGGCGTTCTTGGTCCACCTGGCCACTGATCAGCTTCTCCAGGGCAAGCACGTCATCCACATCTCGTTTTCAGGACGGACCGACCACATCGTGAGTTGGTACGAAGATATCTTTGGGGAGATTGCGAAGAAACGCCACCTAGAAGACGCGATGGAAGTTCATGACGAATTGATCAAGCACCGCGTGATCATGAACTTCAACCAGGAGGGCGTCTCCGCGGATCAGTTGCTTGCAAGTGTCCGGGCCATGATTGGCGAGGGCAACTTCAGTGCCAATACAATAGTGGTGGACGGCTACGATTTTCAGACGGGCTCGGCTGCCGACGTACGCGCCATCAAGGCGTTGGCGGCCGAGGTCGGGTGCACCGTATGGTTTAGCGCCTCCGTTCATCGGGATGATCCGGAGGCGGATGAGCGTGGCGTTCCGCGGCTTCTGTCGCCCTACATCGGGTGCATCGCCGTGCTGTTCACCCTTCGTGCCACCGACAAGCACTTGAAGCTGAGCTTGATCAAGGACCACGATCAGTACTCGGGAGAAGATCCGCACCTGATGCTGGATCCCAAGAGCCTCTTGATCGCGGAGGAAGAGGTCTGATCTCCCCGTAATCAGCTCCACCGGCCGTCTCAACAACACCGCGCATGAGAACGATCAAGAACAAAAACGGCCGGGGCGACCCGGCCATTTTTGGTAGTACTGCGCCATGACGGGCGCATTCTAGTGGCGGGAGCGCCTACCAGTTCTCTCTGACCAGCTCGTAGTAACCCTGCGGGTGCTTGCACGCGGGGCACAGCTTGGGCGGCTCCTCTCCCACGTAGATGTAGCCGCAGTTGATGCAGGACCACACTGTTTCCTGCTCTCGCTTAAACACCTTGTCATCCAGGATATTCTGGCGCAGTGCGTTGTACCGCTTCTCATGCTGCTTCTCCGCAACGCTGATGGCGTCAAACTGCGCGCCAATCTGCGGGAAGCCCTCGTCGCGGGCGGACTTTGCGTAACCGGAGTACAGCTCGGTC
>CAYTGY010000300.1:0-4655 GCA_964437265.1 uncultured Spirochaetaceae bacterium
GCCGTCTGCAATGGTTAAAGGAGAAGGGGCTCAAGTGGGCGCTCGCCCCCTCCGCATTGATCATCCTCTACGTGTTCTTTGGCGTCTTTGGACGCAACTTCTTCTCTTACGCAACCCTGGTCAACATCATTGACGCGGCGTACTACATCGGATTCATCTCAATTGGGGTGACCTTTGTGATCATCACCGGGGGGATTGACCTCTCGGTGGGAACGGTCATGATGTGCGCCGCCATCATCGGCGGGACCGCGTACAAGAGCTGGGGATTCCCCATGTGGCTCTCGCTGGTGTTGATCATCCTGGTTGGCATCGCCTTTGGGATCTTCAACGGGCTCATGGTGTCGAGAATCAAGCTGCCGCCGTTCATTGTGACCTTGGGAACCATGATGATCTCCATGGGCGTGGGCTCAATTGTATCAAACGTTCAGAGCGCCACCTTCCCCACCCGGGCGAGCGACGATGGATGGTTCAAGAGCATCTTCAAGATCATTGGTGAGGAGGGTGCCACGGTTCCCACCGGCGCATTCGTGCTCATTGCCGTGGTGATCATCACGCACATCATCCTCAACAATACCAAGATGGGCCGCTACATCTATGCGATCGGCAGCAACAAGGAGGCCGCGCGGCTCTCCGGTGTCAACGTCAAGCGCTGGGAGATGATGGCGTATGTGGTTGCCGGTACGTGCGCCGGAATTGGCGGCATCTCCTATGCGGCAATCTACACCACCGTGCTTCCCGCACAGGGGCAGGGGTTCGAGCTGTTTGCCATCGCCGGTGCGGTCATTGGCGGCACCTCGCTCTCAGGCGGTGTGGGAACCGTGTTCGGCACGCTCATTGGTGTGTTCATCATGTCGGTACTCAGCGTCGGGTTGCCCGCAATGGATCTCCAGGCGCACTACCAGACCTTCTTCACGGGCGTCGTGGTGATCGGCGCGGTGATGCTTGACATGTATCGCATCCGCAAGAGCGCGGAGGTGAGAGTTCTCACCCCCGCGGAAGAGTTCCGGGCGCAGAAGCAGCGGGAAATCCAGGGACTCCGCGAGCAGATGATGGTGCACAAGCGGGCCGGCGAATCGCAGAAGGTGCGAGAGATCAAAGAGCAGATCAAGCAGGCCCAGAAGGAGCTCAAAGAGCAGTTCTCCCAGCTCAAGTCTGAGGAGAAGAAGGAGCAGGCGCGGATCAAGGCGGAAGAGCGCCAGGCGGAGAAGGAGTTCCATGAGATGCTCCGCGAACGAGAGGCTCGTGAAGCACGCGAGCATCATGAGCCGGAGAAGTAGGCTTCAATGTGGAAACGTTGTTTCCAGGAGCAAAAAACGTACAGGAGGTTCGTATGATGAATCACAAACGATTTGTCGTCGTACTCGCGGCACTCGCGCTTTCACTCGCGATGGTCGCACCGGTTTTCGCAACCGGACAGGGTGAAGATGGGGAGATGTATATCCCGGTCATCTCCAAGGGTCTGCAGCACCAGTTCTGGCAGACGGTAAAGAGTGGATCCGAGGATGCAGCCGAAGAGTTTGGCGTTGAGATCACCTTTGAAGGCCCGGCGTCAGAGGCGGACATCCAGGATCAGGTCCAGATGCTTCAGAATGCACTGGCCAAGGATCCTGACGCCATTGCGCTGGCTGCGCTGGACACCAATGCGGTGATGGATCAGCTGGAAGAGGCGATCCGCCGCGATATCCCCATCATCGGTTTTGACTCCGGTGTTCCCAACGCTCCTGAAGGCGCCATCTACGCCAACGCGTCAACGGACAACTACGCCGCCGCCGGTCTGGCAGCGGAGAAGATGTTCGAGGCGATCAAGGACGAGATCGAGGCCGCAACCAGCGGTAGCCCGGTGACCATTGCGGTAATGAACCAGGATGCGTCAGGTGAATCGCTGCTAAGCCGTGGCAAGGGATTCCGTGACCGGATGGTCGAGCTCATCGCCACCCAGACGGATCACACCACCGGCGACATCGCCGTGACCGGCAACCCGGCCTACATTGCCGCGGACAGCCCCACCGGCGGTGACAAGGTCTTCATCAGCATGGTGGTTCCCGCCTCGCCGCGGACGCAGGACGCAACAGCGGCGGCAAACGCCGTCTTCAACCGGGTAGTGGATGACAACATCATCGGTATGTTCTGCTCCAACGAGGGAACCGTTGTCGGTGTCCTTGCCGCAACCAACGACGGCGCCGAGCTTGCCACCACGTACGACGATCTGGTGGTAATTGGCTATGATGCCGGCGCAGCGCAGAAGGAAGCGGTACGTCAGCAGTACTTCCTTGGGTCCATCACCCAGGACCCGTACCAGATTGGCTACATGGCTGTTGAGCTGGCCTACCGCGCAGCGCAAGGTGAGTCCGTATCGGACGTCGATACCGGTGCAAAGTTCTACGATCACACCAACATGGATGATCCGGACATTGCTCAGTTGCTCTACGATTGATCTGGAGCAATCCAGTATGTAAGAAACTGGGGCTCGCACGGGTGACCGTGCGGGCCCGCTTTGTTGGCAACGCCGGAATGCGGGAGGCGGAGGAAGCATGGTTGAGCAGATTGTAGACGTGGTGGTGCGTGTCCTGCCCATCCTCCTCATCATTGGATTGGGGAACCTCATCCGGGTCCGCAAGATCCTCTCAGACCAGACCGTGGATGAGGTCAAGCGGCTTGTGGTCACCGTTGCGCTCCCCGCGGTCCTCTTCATTGCGTTCCTGGACATGGAGCTTGAGCCCGAGTTCATTGGGGTATTCGTCACCGTCCTCGCGGTGTGCGTGGGCATGCTGGGCCTGGGGTATCTCCTGCGACGCGTGCTCGCAGTCCGCTACGGCTACTTCCCGTTTCTGATCACCGGCTTCGAGTTTGGCATGGTCGGTATCACCCTCTTTGGGACCGCGTACGGGCTCTCGAAGGTCGGTTACATAGCGATCATCGATCTGAGCCACGAGCTCTTCATCTGGTTTGTCCTGGCCACCCTCCTCACCGCGAAGCGAGAGGGCGGGGGGAGCCTGAAGCAGACGCTCCGCGGGTTCGTGACCTCTCCGCTGATCATTGCAATTGTCGCTGCGCTGATCCTGAACGTCGCCGGCCTTGGCGAGTGGTTCCGAGAGTTCCCGCTAGGTGCCGCGGCGGTGGAGACCTTCGACTTCCTGGGCGGCATGCTGATCCCTATCATTCTCATCATCATCGGTTACGGGATGCGTCTCTCCGTTGCCGGGATCAGGGAAGCGGCCGGCGTGGTGGCGTTGCGACTCGCAATCCTGCTCCCGCTCGCGTTTGCGATCAATACGCTTGTGATCCGGAGACTGCTTGGGCTTGATCCGGCGTTTGAGGCGGCCATGTTCGCCTTTTTGATCTTGCCGCCGCCCTATATCGTCCCACTCTTCATGCGGCCGGACCAACGCGACGAGCGGGTATACGCGAACAATGTGCTCTCGCTCTACACGCTGGTCACGCTCGTCACATTCGTTGTCTACTTCGCACTGAATCCGGCGCTGTAGGACTGACCCTGGAGCGCCGCCGCGCACGCGGCGGGAGTTGCATCAGCGCACCGAATACGGTTGAATAGAGCTCTGGTATGACGAATCAGCCACATCCCGCCCGCGTTCGCGTGGCGGAAGAAGTCAGGTCAGCGTTGGCCGGCGGCCTCCCGGTTGTAGCGCTTGAGTCCACCATCATAAGCCACGGCATGCCGTACCCGCGCAACCTAGAGACCGCCCGGGCGGTGGAGGCGGTGGTCAGGGAGCATGGCGTGGTTCCCGCCACCATCGCCATCATGGACGGAGCGTTCCGCGTTGGGCTCACATCTGCGGACCTGGAGCATCTGGCCACCGCGGACAATGTCCTCAAGGCGAGCCGGCGAGACATTGGCTATGCGTTGGCCGGCGGGCACACCGCCGCCACCACCGTTGCTACCACCATGATCGGTGCGGCGCTCGCCGGGATCCGGGTGTTCGCCACCGGCGGAACCGGCGGGGTCCATCGCGGCGCCATTGAGAGCTGGGATGTGTCGGCGGACCTCCAGGAGCTGGCGCGCACCCCCGTTGCCGTGGTAAGCGCCGGTGTCAAATCGATCCTGGACCTCCCACGTACCCTCGAGTACTTGGAGACCATGGGCGTGCCGGTGATTGGGTATGGCACTGACGAGTTTCCGGCGTTCTACACCCGCCACACCGGCTTGTCGGTGCCGGTACGCCTGGATACCGCGGAGTCAGTGGCTGGAGCGCTTGCGGCGCAGTGGGAGGCCGGGCTCAGCGTGGGGGCACTCATCGCCAACCCCATCCCGGCGGCGGATGAGATGGAGCATGGCTACATCGAGTCGATTATCGATCGCGCGGTCGCAGAGGCCGCTGATCGTGGCATCCACGGCAAGGAGGTGACGCCGTTCCTCCTTGGCCGCATTGTGGAGCTCACCAACGGCAAGAGCCTCGAGGCGAACATCGCACTGGTCATGCACAACGCCCGCGTTGCCGCGTCAATCGCCACCCGGCTCACATAGCAGGAACACCATGAACAATCATCCCCATCTTCGAACCTTCGCCTCAGACGCGTCTGAGGCCGCGTTTCTCCTGGGCGGCATCGGCACCGGGAACGTCTCACTCGGCGCCCGCGGCGAGCTTCGCGACTGGGAGATCTTCAACCACCCGGGGAAGGGAGCCCGGCTACCCCGG
>CAYTGY010000301.1:0-4639 GCA_964437265.1 uncultured Spirochaetaceae bacterium
ATCCGGAGGTTCATGGGGTGCGAAGCGGGCGCCGCCGGCGGACCACGTTTCCGCATGTGAACATGAGCCTCTTGGTGGAGCGCGAAGTGGAGGGTGTGCGTGTACCGTTGCCGGTGCTGTTCACGGAGGTGGATCGCGCTACGCCGGCGCAGATTGAGGCCCAGATCCATGCCGCACGTTCGGAGGCGATCAGCGCGGCTCAGGTGACCATTGGCGGGCGTTCGCGTCCGCTCGCCTCACGGCTGTACTATCTGTTGCCGGGCTTCGCGCGCCGCGGGCTGCTTGCCATGGTGGCGCGCAATCCGAATCGGGTGTACAAGACCATGGGAAGCGTGGTGGTCACCAGTCTGGGTATGGGCGGTCGCATCCGCGGCTGGTTCATCCCCCGGAGCATCCATCCGATGCTGATTGGTGTTGGTGCCGTAACGCAGAAGGCGGTTGTTCAGAACGGTGCTATTGTCCCGCGCGAGATCTTGCACCTCACCATCATGGTGGACCACGACGTGGTGGACGGAGCCCCGGCAGCACGCTGGGCGTCGGACCTGGTGCGTATCATGCAGAATCCACGGACACCGGCGCTGCACGCGTAGCACTCCATCGGCACCTGAAAACAAGATTTATCGACATCTCAATCAAAGATGGCCGTTTAAAGGCAATGGAGTTATCTTTACTCCATGACGTTTGGTGCGCGATTCCCGGTTCTGCCGGCGGAAACGCTCTCCGGCAGGACGCTTCTGTTCCCGGACGCCGTGGACGGCAAGGTAACGCTGATTGTTCTTGCCTTCCGGCGCCCGGCGCAGGCGATGGTTGACTCTTGGATGATTCCGGCAAAGGATCGTTATGGATCGCACTCCCAGTTCGCGTTCTTCGAGGTTCCGATGCTTGGCGGCGGGTGGCGGATGGTGAGTGGCTTCATTGACAGCGGGATGCGTGCCGGAATCGCTCCGGAGCACCACGCCCACGTTGCAACCTCCTATGGAGACGCCGGGCGATTCCGGGACGAGCTTGGCATCAGCAACACCGCGCTTGCCTATGCCTATCTTCTTGACCGCGTGGGGCGAATCGTGACCGCGCGTTCGGGAGCGGCCTCTGGAACCAACCTGAAGGAGCTCTTTGCCACCATAGATGGGCTTCTGGCGGATGATCCGCACTCGACCTCGTGACCGGATTCGGGTACTCTTTGGGTATCTATGAAGTTCTCATTGTTGACGCTCAACCTTCACACGTATCAGGAACCCGACCAAGACGAGAAGTTTGAGCGTATTGCACGGTTTGCTATGCAGGAAAACATCACCTGCCTGTGCTTTCAGGAGTGCGCTCAGTCCACGACGGCCTCGTATCTAGACAAATCGGAGACGGTGCGCGAGGACAACGCCGCGCATGTCATTGTGCGGAAGCTCAATGATCTTGGTCAGAAGTACGGATATGTGTGGGATTGGGCGCACATCGGGTTCGACGTATATGAAGAGGGTCTGGCGGTGGTCAGTCAGCTGCCCGTCCTCGCCTCAACCTCAGAGCTGGTGTCTGCCGGTGATGATCCCACGGATGCAATGGGAACACGGAAGGTGCTCCATGCCCGTCTTGCCGTGAATACGGAGATGGTCATTGATGTGTACAGCATGCACCTCAGTGATCCGGGACACGGTGGGGAAGAGCAGGTACGTGCTCTCACCGGTTTTGTCGGCAGGACGCCGGATCTTCTGCGTGAAGCTGCCCCGCCCAAACAGAAGCGTCGTGGACACCTGAAGCTCATGAGCCAGGAGCAGATCCAGCGTGACCCGTTCAGGGTTGTGTTTGTTGCCGGAGATCTGAATGACCCGCCGGGCGGGCCCATGGCCGCAGCAATGCAGAGGGCCGGTTTTGCGGACCCCAGCCAATCGCTCCGTGATGACGGTGCCGGTACGTTTCAGGACGGGCGGTGGATTGACTATGTCTTCATGAAGCCGCTGCTCAAGCCAACGGCCGGACGAGTGGCGTTTGACGGTGTTGCAGAGCCCACCGTAAGCGACCACATGGGCGTGTTTCTGGAGTTCGAGGTCTAGCCGCTGATCTCCGGCTCCTGGGCGGGACCTCCGCCTAAGAGGAACGCGGTCACCGTTCCCGCCGCGAGTGTCCCAATGCTTGCAGGATCAGGGAAGCCCACGCCCGCTTCAATCCAGATACTCACAACGGAACCGGCAACAAGTCCAATGATCGCCCAGTAGGTCACTGCGTGGGCCCGGGCCAGCAGCAGATGAATCAGCTTACTCACGAGAACAATCCCCACCGCCGCACCGGCGCCGGCGACAAGGAGAATCGGTATGGTGAAGTTGTTCACCGCGTTGATGAACGTGGCATACATCCCAATAAGCAAGAGCACGAAGCTCCCTGAGACGCCCGGGATCACCATGGTTGCCGCACTGATCACCCCGGTGATGAAGATCCACGGAGCGGCTGAGAGTGTGAGGCTGGTGATTGGGTCGCTCAACGACGGGCGGCCGGAGAACGCCATTCCCAGGATGAGCGCCAGTCCGCCTATCAGCGGTAGGACGTGGCCCGGCCGGAAGGACCGCTGGAGCGCGATCCGGAAGAGCAGTGGTAAGCTTCCCAAGATGAGGCCGGCAAAGAAGAACGCGGTCTGGACCGGATAGCGTTCCAAGAACACGTCCAGGATGCGGGCCGCTGCCACAATTCCAATGCCGGTCCCCAGCAGGATGGGGATGAGGATTGCCACGTTTCGCTTCCAGCCACTCTTGAAGAATGTGCTGATGGCGGCAATGAGCTCGTCGTAGATCCGTAGGATGACGGCGATTGTGCCGCCGCTCACCCCGGGGATCGTGTTGGCAACGCCCATGAGCGCGCCCTTTGCCGTGAGAAGCAGGAGCGCAAACGGCCCTCGTCGGCGCCGCGTCGTCCCCGCCGTTCCTGAGTCTGGATTCATTGAGCCCGGATCAGACGCGTTAGTCGACTGGTCGGGAGAAGTCATCGGGGAACCTCGGATCTGCATCGCTGATGATGCGTGGTTGCGGCCCTGCGGATGTGGAGTCTGCGTGCGCGATGTACGGATGTGCCACCTGCATGCTTTCCCAAGTTGCGGCACTGATCATCTGAAGCGGTCTACTGCTCGCGCATCCTCGTGCGGCTATCCGCTCAACCGCCTGCACACCACTCACCGTCCCAATGTCGGTGGCGGGGGAGGCGACCGCGAACGCCCAGTACGTTGCGTACATCTGGATGAAGGTGAACGCGTTGCGGACTACGGGGAACGCGGATCCGAGCGTTTGGTTGATGCAGCGAAACGCCACCGGCCGCGCAATGGGACTCTCCGCGTGCATGGAGAACAGCCCACGCTGGTCGCGAAGCGCCGCGCGAACATGTCCAAAGAACTCCGCGGTGTAGAGCATTGCCGACGGACCAAAGGGATCGGTCATGTCCATGATGATGACGTCGTACTCGCCGGGGCGGTCTTCAACCCAGGCTCGCCCGTCCTGAAAGCGTAGGTTGACGCGAGGGTCTTCCAGTGCTCCGGCGTTGATCTCCGCCAGGTGCTTCCGGGAGAACTCGACTACTTCCTTGTCAAGTTCCACAAAGTCCACGCGACTCACCGGGTGACGCAGCACCTCTCGCAATGCACCCCCGTCGCCGCCACCGATGATCAGGACGCTCTTCGGATCCGGATGCGCGACCAACGGGTAATGCACCAGTGGCTCATGGTACTGCCACTCGTTCTTCTCCACCACCTGGGTGATCCCGTCCAGGAGCAGGACCCTGCCGAACTCAGACGTCTCAACCAGCTCGATCTCCTGATACGCCGTGCTGCCCCGGTAGATGGTGCGGTCAATGGTATAGAAGTAGCCATGGTGGGCGTTGAGCCACTCGGTGAATCGTCGTGCCATCAGTTTCCCAGATTGTGTGATTCAAAGATCTCCTGGATCTCATCGGCCAGCAGATCGTAGATCGCCCTGCTGTCGCTGTTCTCCAGATCCTCTGCTTCGGGTCCAAAGAGGTATTCGTCCAGGTCTAGTTCCTTTTTGCGCATCTTGGTGTGGAAAATGTTCTCGTTTACTATGTTGATGTCATAGGCCAGGTACCGCTCCAGCACATCGTCCGCAATATAGTCCTGGATGCTTGAGATGTCGTGGTCAATGAAATGCTTGCGTCCCTTGGAGTCCCGGGTGAAGCCGCGAACACGGTAATCCATGACCACTACGTCCGAGTCAAAGGCGCCAATGAGGTAGTGCAGTGCGTGTAGCGGAGAGATGCGTCCGCAGGTGGAGACATCAAAGTCCACGCGAAATGACGCCAGACCGGTTGCCGGGTCATGCTCCGGATACGAGTGGGCGGTGATGTGGCTCTTGTCCAGATGGCCCGCGACCAGCGTATTCTGTGAGTGCGGTGCGTCATGCTCCTCGCTGATCATGGCGGTTACGCTGGCACCGCGCGGCTCGTAGTCCTGCGTGGAGAGGTGCAGCAACCGAGCGTCTATAATCCGCGTGACCTCTTCTATGATCTCCCGCAGCCGGTCTGCGTTGTACGCCTCATCTATATACTCCAGGTATTCAATCTGGGACTCTCGCGAGCGGGCGTAGCAGATGTCATATATATTGAAGCTCAGGGACTTGGTGAGGTTATTGAACCCCTCAAGCTTGATCTTCCTGCC
>CAYTGY010000302.1:0-4634 GCA_964437265.1 uncultured Spirochaetaceae bacterium
GTGATGGACGCGAGCGGTTCGATGGGCTACCGGCCGGTGGAGGAGACGGGCCGGTTGCTGCGTCAGTTGTCCGCGGAGTACGACGCGCTCAACGGCCCGCTTGGGGTGTTGCCGGCGTTCCACATCATCTACGGGACCGTCTTCACCAACGCGGAGATCGGCATTCTGGACCAGGACACGCTCTTGCGCTACATCGAGTACGCGCGGGAGAACGGATTCCTCGTGTTTTTGGATCACCAACTTGGCAGGTACGGCGTGGAGGAGGCGATCACCGCCATGCTACCGTACCTCCACTACGAGCACGTTCACCTGGCAATCGATCCCGAGTGGTCAACGTTGCGCCCCGGTCGCGAGATCGGGGGCGTCTCCGCCGCGGAGATCAACCGCGCCCAGGAGCTTATGCAGGCGTACCTGGAGACGCAGGGTATTCCCGGCAAGAAGATGCTGGTGGTGCACCAGTTCAACTACCGGATGATCACGGATCGCGAGACGGTTTCCGCAGACTATCCGCGGGTGGATCTGATCCACAACGCCGACGGCTTTGGCGCTCCTGCCGAGAAGATCGATACGTGGCGGTACAATGTGTTGGCGCGCAACATTCCGCTCAAGGGGTTTAAGTTGTTTTTCCCGAAGAGTTGGCGTGATGGTGGGTACGACATCCCGCTGATGACGCCGAACGAGGTCTTGAGTCTGGAGCCCCTTCCGGTCTACATCCAATACCAGTGAACCAGCAATCGCTCCACGACCAGGTTGAATCAATCCGCGAGGTGTTCCGGTACGCAGAGGCATACCGGGGAAGAACCTTTGTCATTCAGCTGGATGATGCCGTCTCAACCGGACCGGGAGGGCCGGTCTTGGTCAAGGATCTGGTGCTTCTCTGGCGGGCGGGGATTCGCATTGTACTAGTGACCGGGGCCCGGAATCGGATTGATGAGGTCCTCTATCGGTACGGCATTTCGTCCCCCAAACACCGCGGCGTACGCATCTCCACCTCAGAAGCGATTCCCTTCATCCGCATGGCGGCGTTCGACGTCGCAAACCAGGTGATGACTTCGCTCGCCGGGCTTGGTGTGGATGCGGTAATTGGGAACTGGGTCCGCGCCCGCTCGCTTGGCGTGGTAGCCGGTGTTGACTACGAGGATGCCGGTACCGTGGACAAGGTGAACACCGGTCAAATCACCCGGCTGATCGACCACGGCACCATGCCGCTCCTGCCGTGCATTGGATGGAGCGCCTCCGGCAAGCCATACAATCTCTCCTCGCGGGAGCTTGCCGCCCAGATCAGCATGGCGCTGGGGGCCGCCAAGGTGTTCTTCGTTACCGAAGCACCGGGACTCAACTCCGCGGACTACCAGATTGATCCAACCATGGAGATCACGCCCGGCGGCCGGATCTCTCGCATGAATGTGGACCAGGCGGACGCGTTTTTGGATGCCAATCGCGCCCGCCAGGATGCGGTTGGGTACGAGCTTGTGCTCCTGGCGCGGCGTGCCGCCGGAGGAGCGGTGGAACGCGTGCACATCCTTGACGGACGGACGGACGGAGTGATCCTCAAGGAGCTCTTCTCCACTGCCGGGGTGGGAACTATGATCCACGCCAACCAGTACCAGAGTATCCGGCCCATGCGGCCGGACGACGTCTCAGATGTGTATCGCCTGATGAAGCCGCTCATCGACGCCGGCATCCTGGTGGAGCGGTCCAAAGCGAACCTCATGGAGCACTACGGAGACTACGTGCTCTACGACACCGATGGTCTGGTCCGCGGCTGTGGTGCGTTGCACCGCTTTGGCAACGCCGCGGAGATTGCCGGTATCGCCGTTGATGAACGGGTTGCGCATCTGGGAATCGGGCGACGCATCGTGGAGTACTTCATTGAGGTAGCCCGCGCCGAAAAGCTCCAGTGGCTCTTTGTGCTCACCACCCAGGCCTCCGACTGGTTTGAGCAACTGGGGTTTGTCGCTGCTCCGGTTGAGGAGCTCCCTCCGGAACGCCGGCGACGCTATGACCCCCTACGCAAGTCTCGCGTCCTGATGTTGACTCTGGAGTGAAAACGCTGGGGCGCCACCCCCGGTAGTTGCATCAACGCCTGTCCGCGCATTGCCCACCGCGCTTACCTATCAGTATCTTGAGGGTCGAATCCAACATACACACCCTCTGGCGGACAGGAGCGTTGCATGGCAAAGCACGAGTTCCAAACCGAGGTCAATCAGCTTCTGGACCTCATCATTCACAGCCTCTACTCGCACAAGGAGATCTTTCTCAGAGAGTTGGTCTCCAATGCGTCGGATGCGCTGGACAAGTTGAAGTACCTCACCATGACTGACGATGCGTACAAAGAATTGGGTTTTGATCCGCGCATCGATATTTCGTTCACCGGCGGCGACAACCCAACCATTACCGTCAGCGATACCGGGATTGGCATGAGCGACCAGGACCTGGTGGAGCAGCTGGGAACCATCGCCAAGAGCGGAACCAAGGGATTCCTCGCGCAGCTCTCCGGAGACGCGAAGAAAGACGCAAACCTGATTGGTCAATTCGGCGTGGGTTTCTACAGCGCATTTATGGTGGCGGACAGGGTTGACGTCACCACGCAGAAGGCGACCGAGGATCAGGCGTGGCTTTGGAGCAGCGACGGCACGGGCGGGTATGAGATTACGCCGGCCGAGCAAGACGGCCACGGCACCACCATTGTGCTCCACCTGAACGACGAAGGCAAAGAGTACGCCAACAGGTGGCAGATCGAAGAGATCGTGAAGAAGTATTCCGACCACATCGCGTTCCCGATCTACCTGCGGTACACCAAGACCGAGTACGACGACAAGGGCACGGAGAAGGGGAGCGAAGAGCGCGTGGAGAAGATCAACGCGGCCGGGGCACTCTGGAAACGCCCCAAGAGCGATCTGTCCGATGAGGACTACAAGACCTTCTACAAATCAATTAGCCACGACAGCGATGACCCGCTGTTCTGGCTGCACATAAAGGCCGAGGGCGTCCAGGAGTACACGACCCTCTTCTTTGTGCCCAAGACCGCGCCCTTTGACATGTTCCACGCGGACTACCGTCCGGGCGTCAAGCTCTACGTGCAACGCGTTTTCATCACCGACGACGAGAAGGAGCTTCTGCCGCCGTACCTTCGGTTTGTCCGTGGCGTGATTGACAGCGAAGACTTGCCGCTGAATGTGAGCCGGGAGATTCTGCAGCAGAACCGCGTGATGGCGTCAATCCGGAGCCAGTCGGTGAAGAAGCTCCTAGGCGAGTTTGCCCGTATTGCCGTGGAAGAGCCGGAGACCTACACCGCGTTCGTGGCACAGTACAACCGGCCGCTCAAGGAGGGGCTCTACCAGGACTTCTCCAACCGCGAGCAGTTGTTGGAGCTGGTGCGTTTCAAGAGCACAGAGGTAGCGGGCTACACCAGCCTTGCGGAGTACAAGGAGCGGATGCTCCCGGATCAGAAGTCGATCTACTTCATCAGTGGGGACAATGAGACCACCTTGCGTCACTCACCGTTGCTCGAGGCGTACCGCAAGAAGAAGATCGAGGTCTTGATCATGGACGACGAGATTGACGAGGTGGTAGCCCCCACGATTGGGACCTACAAGGAGACACCGCTCAAGGCCGTCAATCGCGCTGACGCCGGTGACGACTTGAAAGAGGAGCGTGACAAGGAGAAGGAGAAGGAACTCTCCTCGGTGATCGACAAGATCAAGAAAGCGCTGGACGACCGGGTGAAGGACGTTCGCTTCTCCGTCCGTCTGGCCGACTCCCCGTCGTGTATCGTTCTGGATGAGGCAGACCCAACCATGAAGATGCAGGAGATGCTCAAAGCGCTCGGGCAGACCGACCTTCCGGAGATCAAGCCGATCCTAGAGGTCAATCCGAACCACGCCATTGTGGCGAGTCTCCAGGAGTCATCCGATCAAGAGCTGATTGAGGATGTCGCGTTTCTGCTGCTTGATCAGGCGATGCTGGTAGAAGGCGCGCCGGTCAAAGACCCGGCTGACTTTGTCCAGCGCCTGAACCGCGTGGTGGCCCGGGCGGTCTGACCGCCCGAGCCGCGCCGCCCGGGCGGCGCAGCGGCCGGCTACATCGCGAAGGAGCCGTTCACGGATACGGCGTACCGAAGCAGCCGATACGTGGCGTTGATATCTACGCGGATCTGGCCGAAGGTCATCCCGATGCCGCCGCCAGCGGTTGCGTCTAGAGTGTACCGATCTGTGTTAATAGTCCGTGAGGAGCGGTGCATCACGTGCTTCTCCGCCCGAACTCCAACGTTTCCCACCCGTGCGCGCGTGCCTGCGCCTCCAGACGCTTGTCCGGATTAACCACAATCGGACGCCCGCAGGCGGACAGGAGCGGAACATCGTGATGGCTATCCGAATAAAACGCGGCTTCTTCCACGGTCCCACCCAAGGAGGTCAACAGCGCCCGTGTTGCCTCCAGCTTCCCCTCGCCAAAACACGGTGGCGCCTCGAGCCGTCCCGTGGCAACGCCGTCCCGGAACTCAAGCCGGGTGCATACCACGTGCTCAATGCCCAGCTCTTCAGCGAGCGGCTCAATGATGATCCACAAGCTGCTGCTGGCAATAACCACCGTGTGGCCCGCCGCGCGATGCTCCTCAATCCAGCGCCGGGCCT
>CAYTGY010000303.1:0-2930 GCA_964437265.1 uncultured Spirochaetaceae bacterium
AAGAGCTCGGTCTGCGCAATCAAGTCATCTGTCACCCGCAATCTGCGGCTGATCTCTCGCGCCAAGTTCATCAGCAGTAGCGCGTAGGTCTTCATATCTACTTTGGATATCCGATAGAGGTCATGGTTGGATAGCGTCAGCGTGGCGGTATCCTCAACGGCCCGCACGGTGGCGGCACACGGCTGGACATCAATGAGCTCCATCTCCCCAAACGTATCCCCTTCGTGCATGAGGGCGATATGGCGGGCTTCGCCTGCCTGCGTTGCGGCACGTTTCACAATCTCCACCACACCCTCAAAAATGAAGTAGATCCGGTCATTGACGGTGCCCTCATCAACAATCACCGTGCCGGCCGGAAAGCGGGCGACACGTAGCAACGGCTTGATATGCTCAAACGCCTCATCCGTGATTCCGCCGAAAAGCGAGTGCTTCTTGAGATACGCCAGGTCAAACGCGTTGGCGTCTTCCACCAACTCCTAGGATGCCACAATGGCGCGTGAAAGACAATGCTATGGTGAACGGAACCATACTAGCCGGATCAGGCGGCGCCTCCGCCAGCGGTGGAATGAGGCGATCAGTATACAAACAGCGAGGAAGCCACCGCAAGGCCCGCGCCGGATGCAACCAGCGCAACGGTCTGGCCTCGCTCAATCCGGCCCTCAGAGACGGCGGTATTAAACGCCATGGGAATGCATGCGCTTCCGGTGTATCCGTACCGGTCCATGACGGTGGTCGTCTTCTCCTCAGGAAGCCCCAAGATGCCCATCACTTCCAGAATCACGGAACGGTTGATCTGGGTGAAGAGGATGTGATCTACATCGGCGATGGTCTGCGATCCGTTTTGGAGTAACCGCTCCACCACCGGCGGCCACAAGTTGACATTGCGATCCCCGGGGAGCCGTTTGAGGTTCTCAAGCCCATATTGTCCTGACTCGAGCAACTCCCGTGTCACCGCCTTTCGTGTTCCGCCGGCGTACACGCCCACGTAGTCCCACTGCGTCCCATCCGCCACATATTGCCCGGCGAGGTACCGGCTCTCTTCTTCTTGCTCGCTCCGCCGGATCACCACGGCCGCGGCTCCGTCCGCAAAGATCGAGTATCCAAAGACGTCTCCCGGCCTGATGTACGCCGGCATATTGTACATCCCCACCACACACGCATGGCGCAGGTTCTTGTCAGATGCCATGAGGTTGGAGACCGTGTGGAACGCCGCAACAAACCCTGAGCAACTCGCGTTGAGATCAAAGGTGCCGGTGTTCCGCCGGCCGCCCTGGATGCGGCCTTGAATCAACATGCTGGTTGCCGGCGAGATGTACTCCGGGGTGTCGGAGGCGACCACAAACAGGTCGACATCCATGGGATCAACCCCGGCGTCCGCAATTGCCGCGCGTGCGGCCTTCTCCGCAAAGTCCGCCGACGTCTCATCCAGACCACGGAGATGCGCGATGTGGCGTTGACTGATCCCCAGCTTCTGCTCCAGACGCTCCGCGTCGAACTCGATCTTGGCTAGCTCCATCAACTCCGTATTGCCAATGGGCTCGCCGGGCACATATAGCCCGGTGCCGATGATTCGTGTCATACGTCCTCCTTGCAGGAACATGTCAACGGGGAATGCCGTTTCTGAGGAATCCTCCCAGCTGCGACAGGAACGCCCGCCGATCCACGACCGTTCGCTGCAACAGAACCTCGATTCCCGCGTAGTGTGCAAGCCCCATGAGAAAATTCGCGACGGTGGGCCGTTGCCGCTCCGGAAAACCGGTCAGCCCTTCGCGGTACCCGCGCTCAAATGCGTCGTAGTACGCCTTGACCGTCTGCGGAACCACAAACTCCGCTTCCCGAACGATCTGGTAGTAGTTGGGATGCGGAGAGAAGAAGTCGAGGAAATCGGCGATACCCAGGATCTCCTGCTCCCACCGCGGAAGCTCGGTCCGCTGACGCGATCGAAGATACGCCCGCGTCCGTCGGCCTATCTCCAGTACCACCGTGGAGAGAAACTGCTCCTTGCTCTCAAAGTGGTTGTAAAACGTACCCACCGAGTAACCGGCTCGCCGAGCCACATCAACGACCTGCACCAGATGGACGCCTCGTTCGCCAAAAAGCTCCAGCCCGGCCTCAAGCAATCTGCCATGAGGTTCTTGCCGCTCAACAGGAGCCGGGTGCTCCGCCTCCGGCAGCTCAAGGGTTCCACCCTCATGTGGGAAGACGCCGGTCAAGAGCATTCGGGTGATCAGATCCGTATCTATCAGGAGATCGTGGTAGAGCGAGCGGGTAGCAATAAAACGGACACCCGCCAGCAGGTACAGGTATTCAACCGGAGTGACGGCCCTCCCGTAGAGCCGCACCAGCACATTCTGGTAGAGCGCATGCAACCTCCGCTCGTACTCGGGCAGGAGGTATTGGCCCTCGCGAAAAACCGTCACCTCTCCCGCGTATCTGCGGGCTGCACCGGCAACCGCATCAACGAAGTTGGCGATCCGCTGGTCCGGCGTTTCGCCGTCCACCCGCTCCAGGTCCTCAGAGAAACGCTCCAGAAATCCATCCAGAAGCGTGGCAAAGATCTCGTCTTTGGTGCTGAAGTACCGGTAGAAGATCCCGTTGGAGACTCCCGCGTTCCGGCAGATCTCAGCAACTGAGACCGTCTGGTACCATCGCCTGGATAGCAGCTCCAATGCCGAGCTGGTAAGCCGGGAACGTGTCTCCTTGGCCATGGTCGTGCCCCTGCACCGGCCTCTACAGACAACCCAGGAAGCGCTGCACGGTCTCTACAAATGCGGCCGGATCCTCGACCATCATGCTGTGTCCCACCGCGGCGCGCTCCCAGACCTCCCCGCCAAACGCCGCTGCCGTGCGTTCCGCCATCTCCGCGGTGACCAGGAGGTCTTGAGCGCCGCGGACGAACACCACCTGGCCTCGGTAGTCGCCTACCCGGT
>CAYTGY010000303.1:2940-4623 GCA_964437265.1 uncultured Spirochaetaceae bacterium
CGTGAAATCCGCGTTGCCCAGCTCCACCGCGTGACCAATGTATGCGTCGCCCTTCATCGCCTGCGCGTCGGCAACGAGCTTGTCGAAGAACGCCGGGTCAGCCAGCGTGGGCACCACGGTCTTCAACGCGGCCCGCAGTGCCTCCTCATTGGTTCGGTACATCTCGATTGCCGGATGGTAGCTCTCAGGCGTGACCAAACCGTCAACCGGCGCTGAGTCCACCAACAGCAAGCCGGCCACCAACTCGGGGTGATTGACGGCAACCCCCATACCTACCGCACCGCCAAGGCTGTGGCCCACCAGAACCACCGGCCCGCCGGCCACTCGCTGGATGAACTCGCCGACATAGCGGGTGTAGGCGCTGATGCTGTGTTCCGGAATATGCCCGGATCTCCCAAAGTTCGGCATGTCGAGCGCAATGGTGCGCCTCCCTGCGATCTCCATCACGCGCTCGAACCACCGGTAGCTACCAAGGTTCCCGTGAACGTAGAGAACCGGCGGCTCGTGCTCGGCCGCGGTGTCGGCCTTCGGCGGCGTCAGCCCTGGGGCCGAGTCGACATAGCAGATTGTGACCTGGTTGATTTCGATGAACCGCTCTTCCATATTTCCTCCTACTGCCGATCGACGATGCACGCGGTGCCCATGCCCCCGCCAATACACAGCGCCGCCAATCCGGTGGTCACGTCTCGACGCCGCATCTCGTATAGCAGGGTGACCAGAATGCGTGCGCCGGAGGCGCCAATTGGGTGGCCAAGCGCAATTGCGCCGCCGTTTGGATTGGTCCGCTCCAGAATCGCCTCCAGTGAGAGGTCGTGCTCCTGCCCCCATTCGGTCATCACACCAAGCGACTGCGCGGCAAACGCCTCATTGAGCTCAATGAGCTGCATCTGGCTCAGTCTGCGCGAGCTCTGCTTCAGAACCTGTCGCACCGCGGGGACCGGCCCCAACCCCATCACCTCAGGCTCCACCGCGGCCTCGCTGTACTCAACCAGCTCAGCCAACGGCGTCAGGCCGTACTCGGTGACCGCGTCCTCACTCGCCAGAATCAGCGCGCTTGCGCCGTCGTTCATGCCGGAGGAGTTGCCGGCGGTCACCGTCCCGTCCGGTACAAACGCCGGTCTAAGCTTGGCAAGCCGCTCTGCGGTGGTCCCCGGCCGAGGATGCTCGTCTATGGCAAAGTCGACGACATCTTTCTTCTGCTGCACGGGAATGGGCACAATCTCCTCAGCGAAGCGCTTCTGTGCCGCGGCGGCCTCATACTTCTGCTGGCTATTGGCCGCGAACTCGTCCTGCTGCTCGCGGGTGATATTGTGCTTCCGGGCAATGGTCTCCGCGGTGACGCCCATGTGGTAGTCGTTGAATACGTCGGTGAGCCCGTCGCGGATGAGGTGATCCTTCATTGTCATCTCACCGAACTTAGCCCCGAAGCGCGTTGTGTACGGGAGAAGGAACGGCGCGCGAGACATGCTCTCCATCCCGGCTCCCACGGCGATCCGGCAGCGTCCCAGCCGGATACTGTCCGCCGCGAGCATGACCGCCTTCATCCCACTCCCGCACAGCATGTTGATGGTGTAGGCCGGGACCTCAGCCGGGATGCCGGCATAGATGGCGGCTTGCCGCCCCGGGCCCATCCCCTGATCCGCGGAGAGGACATTGCCAACAATCACGTTTCCGACCACCTCA
>CAYTGY010000304.1:0-4572 GCA_964437265.1 uncultured Spirochaetaceae bacterium
ACCCTGGTCAAGTTCATGACCGATGGCATCCTGCTCAATGAGATGCAGAACGATCCCGCCTTGCGCCGCTACGAGGCGCTGGTCATCGACGAGGAGAATCCGCAGTGGCTTCATAGACGCCGCCCCCAGTATATGGACAAGAGACACGGACCTGGTAGCCCGTGGCGGTGGAACCGAAGCTGATCGATCCTCCGACCTCCCCAATCCGTTCCTCCATTCCCTGCTGGCCGATTCCTTTCTTGGACTCCACGGTGCCCTGTCCGTCGTCCTCAATCATCAGGTGCACCCGTTCATGCTCGAGCCAAAACTCCACCATGACCTCGCTCGCTCTGCCGTGACGAAACGCGTTAACCAACGCCTCCTGAACGACGCGGTAGTACACCGTGTTCAGCGGCTCGCCTAGATCCACGGGTGTGTTGGACCACTCAAGACGAACCCGAACGCCGGTGGCGACTGAGAAGGTCTGAACGAGACTCTGGATCGCCGCAGTACCTGAGAGTGGCGCGTCCGGCATAGAACGGAGCCGATAGAGCACCTGCCGCGTCTCTTGGAGACACCGCTGTGACTGGTCCCGGATCCACTGATGGAGCCGCTTCTGCTCGTCCACCGTGTCCATTGGGTTGCGAATGGATGCGTCCATCATGGCGATGACGTCGGTCAGCGTCTGCCCGACAATGTCGTGAAGCTCGCGAGTGATATGGCGACGCTCCTCCAGGGCGGACTCTCGCTCCGCATTGCTCGCAAAGCGCAGAAACCCGGAGTTCGCACTGGTCAGCTGAATTACCGCGTCATTGAGCGTCTCCGCATGCCCTCGTGCAATGCTCAGTTGGTCAATGGCGAGACGGAGCAAAATCGACAGTCCCGCGGCGGCCGCGGGAACCGGCAGAAGCGGCAGTAGATCCGTCCGCCCGACTCGGCCCGGCTGGAGCGTTGACGGGACGATTTCGGCCGCGATTGCGGTCATCCCGACAGATAGGACCACCAGGAGGTTCCAGGGACTCGAGAAGCACGTTCCCGCGTCAACAGCAAGCGCAGCCAAGAGCAGTGCTGCGGGTATTGGAGATGAAGCTAGCGATGCTCCCACGAACGAATACAGGACCAGACGAACCCCAAGAAACACATACGACAGCTTGCCAACGCGCGGCACTCTCATGGCGATGCTCAGCGCGAGCGAGAGGCCGGCAAACACCGCAAGGTCGCCGGCGAACAGCGTAGTTGCGGCCGAGTCAACTGTAGAGAAGACCGGCACCACACCCAGATGAAATGCCAGAGACACGCCACCGGCGACGATGCGAAGCAACCGTTCCGGAGTCTCTGAAGGACTACTCGCGGAGTGTACCGCACGATCCTCGGTGTCTACGGTGCCTCTTTCGGTCATTGGCGAGCTCACGGGCCGCATTGTATCATGCGCCGGTGAAACAACGACAGGTACCAAAGCTCAGGGAGAGCCTCAGTGGCCGCGGATTCGAGTTGGCGGCAGTAGTGGTCACGGCGGCCGGGAAGTTCATCCTGGGTGACTGGCTCCAACTGGATACGGTATACATTGTGGGAGCCGGTGGCTTCTGGATCGTCTACGTAGGGATGCGGTGGTCCTGGAACCGCTCCGTGCTTGAACGGTGGGGGCTGAGCTGGCGCGGTGTCCCCATAGCCGCGTGGCGGATCTTGCCCTATGCCGCAGCCGGAATTGGATTCTGCCTGGTCTTTGGTTTCTTCAATCCCAACGCGATTGTGAACCGCAACCTCTTCCTGCTTCTTGGGCTCTATCCAGCGTGGGGAACCGTCCAACAGCTCTTGGTAGTGGCACTGACCGCGGACAATGCGGTGGCCCTCACGGATGAACGCTTTGGCGAGCGCCAAGCCGTCTGGGCGGCGGCAGTGCTGTTCGCGCTGGTCCACGTGCCGGAGTATCCGCTGGTGGCCGCGACATTCGCATTGGGAGCGGTCACAACACTGGTATTCTTCCGCACCCGCAATGTCATTGTCCCGGGGATCATACACGGCTGGTTTGCCACGCTCTTCTACTATTTGGTGATGGGAGAAGATCCGTGGGCGGAGCTTCTCCAACTGATGCTGTAGTGAGTAGGTTAGATGAGTACCATGGATACGCCCACGCACACAACGACGGGGCCCGACTGGCTCAAGCTGGACAACGCTGCCAAGATCTACCCGGCATCGTACTCGGAAGTGGCGCCGGAGGTCTTTCGCGTCGGGATGCAGATGGACCAGCCAATCCGGCTATCCGCGCTTCAGGAAGCGCTTCGGCGGACCATCGCCAGATGTCCGTACTACCAGGTGCACCTTCGTCGTGGCTTCTTCTGGTACTACCTTCAGCGTCACAGCTCGGTACCGTCGATCGAGCGGCTGCATGAAGAGCCCATCAGCAGAATCCACATGCGAAGCCCGGACGAGCATCTCTTTCGCGTTCAGGCTCGAGAGACGACCATAGCGATCGACTTTTCCCACGTACTGACCGACGGTTCGGGCGCCATGCGCTTCCTGTCGACGTTGGTCGCCGAGTACCTGCGCCAACGGGGGGTCGATGTCCCGGCCGGCGGCATGGTGTTAGATCCGGACGATCCGCCGCACGACGGCGAATTCGAGGACGCGTTCAGGACCCTCTACCGCAAGGAGTCCCCGCCACCGGAGAAACTGACCCCGGCGTACCACATCCCCGGGCCGATGGGGGGGCGGTACTACCGGACATTGACCGCACGGATGCCTATTACTGAGGTCCTTGCGGTTGCACGCGAGCGCAAGGTCAGTCTGACCGAGTATCTGGTTGGCGTATACCTACACGCGTTGATTGTGATGCACGATCGCGGGCATTCGCGTCGGCATACGGTACGCATTGAGGTGCCCGTTGATCTGCGGCGCATCCATCCGTCGCCTACCATGCGAAACTTCTCGCTCTTCGTCTCACCGGAGATCGATCTTTGTCTGGGGAGCTATGCTCTGGAAGAAGCGATCCAGGCCGCACACCATCAAATCCGGCTTCAAGCTGATCTTCGCCAACTCACCAAGCAACTCAAGCGCAATGTAGGCGGCGAGATGAATCCGTTTGTACGGATCGTTCCGCTGGTCCTCAAGGATTGGTACCTTTCGTCGTTGCACACGCGTCTTGGTGATATGCTGTATTCGGGGGTCGTATCCAATCTGGGAAGCGTCTCCTTACCTGAGCAGATGGAGCGTCACGTGGAACAGGTCATGTTCGTTCTTGGCCCAAATCCGGTTCGCAGAACCAATTGCGCCGTCTTGAGCTACCGCGGCCAGTTGTCGCTGACCTTTGGCGGCGTTGAAGAGTCCCGCGAACTAGAACGACTTTTTCTAACAACGATTGTCTCGCACGGTGTTCCCGTGCGAGTTGAGGAGTAGCGGTAATGCAACAGTGTCCGACCTGCCATGTAGAGCTCGAGGATGAGGTGGCCGCCTGCCCGTTGTGCGGAACACGACTCAACGGGGAACCACCTGAACAGACAGAGGCTGCGCGGAAGCCTGCGGAACCCGCACGCCCCGCCTGGAAACAGCGGCTCTGGCTGTGGGAGATTGTGGGCGCTCTGGCCGTCGCTATCATCGTGGTGACGTTAGCGGCCGACTTCGCGTATGGATCGGATGTCGGCTGGTCGCTGTACTCAACTGCGGTCGTCGGAGCGTTCTGGATCCTGGTATCCGCGCTGATTTTTTTCTATGACCGTGTGCCGGTGATCTATGTGATCGGCTTGGGTGATCTGATCGCGCTCCTCTATGTGCTCAACCTGCTCACGCCGGGAAGGCCGTGGTTCGTCAGCATCGGCCTACCCCTCACGGGGTTGCTGGCGGTGCTGGTCGTGGCCGTGGGCCTCATCGTCGGACTCTCCACACTGGACGCGTTCCAGATCATCGCCATAGTCCTGACGGCGGTCGGTGTCTTCGTGATCGGCCTGGAGATGATCCTCTCATGCTACTTGGCGGTGGAAACCGTGCTCAGCTGGTCGCTGGTCGTGTTCGCGTGTACTGCCTCACTCGCTCTGATCCTGATCGTGGTCCGCCGGCGACTGAAGAAGCGGCACGTGGATCTCAAACGCCTCTTTCACGTATAGCGCTCCGCCGGGACCAACCCGCCGGCAGCAATCTACTAGTACCGCCCAAACTCCGTTGCCGCCTGCGCATAGGCTCGAATGTTCTCCGGCGGCGCGTGGAAGAAGTGGTCGGCACACATCATGATGTAGCCGCCCCCGGGGCCGTAGTACCTGAAGCACCGTTCTGCCTCCGCACGGACCTCTTCGGGTGAGCCGTCGGTAAGCACCTGGATCTGGTTGAACCCGCCCATGAGCTTGACCGCACTCCCGAGTTTCTCCTTCACGGTCACCTCGTCCTGATGGTCGCGGATGTCTCCACCGCATCCTACCGGCGACAGCGTCTCGCTGAAGTGACACCCGTTCCGCGGGATGAGGTCCAGCAGTGCCATCATCCCTCCGCAGGTGTGATAGGAGACGGCGATATCTGGGTCCGCCCGCTTGAGGTAGTCGTGTTGCTTCCGATCATACGGCAGACAGAACTCGCGGAACATGTCCGGGGAGATCACGGTTGAGGAGC
>CAYTGY010000305.1:0-4563 GCA_964437265.1 uncultured Spirochaetaceae bacterium
ACACCGGGTTTTCATCCCGGCAACAGGGGTTCGACTCCCCTAGGAGATGCTTCCCGGCAACCACTATTCGTGTAGTAGTAGCTCATAGCGCAAGAAACAAAAACGGGGCCATTAGGCCCCGCTTTGCGTGTGAACTGCACTGCGTTTCGCCGTAACCGGTGAGCCGGAAACGGAATGCGCTGATACTCCCAACTCCTACGTGTTGAACCAGAAGCGGAAACCGAATGCTCCCTGCAAGGAGAACGACGGGATAGCGATGCCGCGGTTGGAGACAAACACGAGTGTAGGCGCAAACTCCAGAAACAACTCGAGCACGTCTAACGGATATGCATTTAGCCCAATGGGTACGCGGCCGCCGATCTCGAACGGCTGCGGGAGCGCGAGGTAGAGTCCCGGTCCCACGTACAGGTTGATGAAGCTCACCAAGTTCGTGGTGAACAGCCACCAGTCGGCGGTCAGGCCCAAGTTGAACTGATTGTTGCCGAGTTGGAGACCAAGGCCCCAAACAACGGGAAACGCCGGGACTTTCAGGCTCAGCATTGCGCCGCTCGGCAATCCGCCCACAGCATCCAGCGAAAACGCTCCGCCAATACCGAACGTTTGGCTGAAGCCGGCAACTGAGACCGCAATCAATAGGACCGCGGCAATGACTAGAATCCTTTTACTCATCGAAACTCCTCCAGGATAAGTAGTGTACGGTCCGCAATATACTACCGGGAGACTCTCCCAACAACTCTTCTGACGGCTCCCGCGGGCTGGGCGGGGTTAGCCGCGCCCCTGCGCCGGCGTTCCTGGTTGAGCAACCCACCGGCGACGAACTATAGTGGCAGACATGGACACGGTTGTGCTTCGGGCTGCTGATCTTGACGGATATCTCACCGAGGAAGACAAGCGGCACCTCGACCAGATGAACACCCTCTACCAGGGCGTCATCGACGCGTCGAGTTCGCTCTCCTCCACGCACTCTGAGAAGCGTCTTGCGCAAGAACAGGAGCGCCTGATTGGCCTCTACAACGAGCTTGGCGATCTCATGCAGGAGTTCTCTCACCACGAACCGGCGATCAAGGTGTACTCGTTTCAGACGCCGGCGAGCGTTCACGGAGAAGCCTCGCGGCTGATCGCGAAGCTTCGAGACGTCAGAACTGCGCACGTGGAGTTCGTCTACTACATTCAGCGCGCCTACGAGCTCCTCTTCAATCTCGCGTTCGCCGAACCGCACAATCACCGGAAAAACTACCTCATCATTCAGACACCGGTGACCGAGCCTGTTCAGAACTATGCGGTGCACAAGATTCCGGATGTGGATACGGAGTTGGAGAACACGGTCATGTGCGTCATGCTGCGAGGCGCCCTGTTGCCGTCCATGATCATGTCAAAGGAGATCCAGGAGTACTCTTCCACCGGATACGTAACCCCCTTCGCGCTGTTCCGGATTCAGCGTGACGACTCGAAGCAAGAGGCGAATATGCGCTACATGCTGGATCTTCACCGTAGCTACTTCGATCCGGCGGATCTCCATGACAAGGACCTGATCTTTGCCGACCCTATGAACGCTACCGGCGGGAGCCTGGTCACCATTGTTCAGTATCTGCGTCAACAAGGGGTCAAGCCGCGCTCCGTGAGCTTCTTCAATGTCATATCAGCACTGAAGGGGGCGCTGCGGATCATCCGGGCTATTGATGATGTACGCGTGTATACGCTCTGGATGGATCCGGCGCTGAACGAAAAGGCGTACATACTCCCCGGGCTTGGAGATGCCGGGGATCGGCTCAACGGTTCCGATCTGCCGGAATCTCCGCGGAACATTGTTCAGCTCATTGCTGACTACGGAGCGAACATCTCCAATCTGTATCGGGCGCAGGTTCGCAAGATTGAGGAAACGGTGTTACGCAGATGAGGTTCGGGCGCTGGATGGATCGATCCGGAGGCGATCGGCCGGCCCGGGCGGTGACAATCACGCTCGTGCTTTCCGTCACGCTTGCCGGATGTGTGACCTCGCTATCCACGGATGAGCTTGCCGCCGAGTACTTCGCACTCGGCACCGGCTATCTGGAGTTGGGGCGATTCGAGAAGAGTTCCGAGTATCTCCTCCGGGCCATCGACCTCAACCCCGAGCTCACCGCGGCTACGTACAACCTGGCGCGCGTCTACGCCCGTCAGGGACGGTACCAGCAGGCCAGAGCCGAGCTCGAATCGTTACGGCAGCAGGACCCGGAGAACGTCGTGGTGCTTACCACACTCGCGTTCGTGCAGTATCAGACCGGAGAGCCGGAGGCCGCTGCGGCGACGTATGACGTGGCCCTTACCATCGATCCAGGCTCTGTGGATCTCCTCTACAACCGTGCGGTGATCCATCTGCACCTTGGCGAGGATTCCCAAGCGCGAGAGTTGCTTCTGCGGGCAGCCGAGCTTGCGCCTGCGGATCCCCAGATTATCCGTGAGCTATCGCGAGTTCGTCTCGCTGAGGGGGATCTGGAGGACGCTGTGGAGCGTTTGGAGCAGTACCATGCACTTGCACCCGACGATGCTGATGCTCTGGTTGATTTGGCGCAAGCGTACACCAAGCTGACGGAATACGGCCGTGCCTTGGAGGTGTACGCGGAGGTGGAGGCCGGCTCATCGGCGCAGCCCGCCCAGCGTGCCGCCGCCGCATTTGGGCGCGCCGTAATCCTGCTGACCGCCGCCGAGGAGCCGGAAGCCGGCTTGCAGGCACTCGCAACGGCGGTAAGCATGGGATTTGCGGATCCGGAAGCGGCTGCTGATCTGTTGTCGCGACCGGATCTCCTTCGGGAGTCGGAGGTGACATCCATACTCGAACAGGCGGGACTAGCTCCGGACAGTGAGGCGTCTGAAGAAGGTGACGGCGCCTCCTCAGAACCCGGCGCCGAGCCGCTTGAGGAACGTGACACCGCACCGCCGGACGAGTAGGCTACTTGACCGCGGCCTGAACCGCTGCAAACACCTGATCCGGTGCCGGTGAGGAATCGATGCTGACAAGAATGCCCTTCTTCTCGTAATAGTTGACGAGCGGTGCGGTCTGATCCTTGTAGACCTTCAGGCGATTGCGAATAGCCTCTTCTTTGTCGTCGTCACGCTGGATCAATGGTTCGCCGGTCACGTCGTCCTTGCCGGGCTCCCGCGGCGGATTGAACTCCACATGGTACGTGCGGCCGGAGGCTTTGTGCACTCGGCGACCGGACAGGCGACGAACAAGCTGCTCCTCCTCCAGGACGAACCGAACTGCCTTCTCAATGGTGGCAAACCCGTCCAGCGACTCTGCCTGTGGAATGGTGCGTGGAAACCCGTCAAGGATATAGCCATTCTGTGCATCCGGTTCAGACAGCCGTTCCTTGACCATCGCAATCGTCAGTTCGTCCGGTACCAGATCCCCTGCTTCCATGATTGCTTTGGCCTTCAGTCCTAACTCGGTTCCGTTGGCCATCGCGGTCCGGAACATGTCTCCGGTCGAAATATGCGGGATCGACTCCGCCTCCGCCAGTCGAGCGGCAATCGTACCCTTTCCCGCGCCTGGCGGGCCAAGAAAGATCAGATTCATTACAATGCTCCTATGTGATCAATGTGCTCGCACAGCAATAGGCGAGTACAGTATTGTAGAAGGCAGGGTAGGCTAGGTCAACATTGGAGAACGGAGGCGATATCATGGACTTCTGGGAACGAATGAGCACGGCGTTTGACCGCGGACTGGACAAGTCAAAGGACCTTTTGGGGAAGGCGCGAGATCGTGCTCAAGACATGGGAGAGCGCGGCGTCCTGCGGTATGAGATCATGCAGCTCGAGGATCAGGCTGAGAAACTCGTTGCCAAACTGGGAGCCGTTACCTACGAGCTCCTGGTGACAGAAGGGAACGATTCCATCTCGCGGGAGAGCGAGGGGATCCAGGAGCTGATTCAAGAGATCGACGGCGTGCAGACTCGGATCCGGGAGAAGGAATCATCACTCGAGCTCGCGAAACGCAAACAAAACGACGCAGATTCGCTTGACAACGGGTAGGGGGTGTTGTACTTTAGCCTTCGCGCCACGCAGGACGGCCGAAAGGCCGGAGAGCCGGTGCATTCCTAAGCAGCAGGTGCCGAGCATCGGGTTTGTACGTCAGGTACAACCAACGCTGCACCGACTGATCGAGCAACTATCCCTGAGGGCGGGTAACGTCTTTGGGGTTTGCTTTCTGTGCGACGGCTCAAGCAGCTTCGCTGTTTGGGCGTGCAGAACGGCTCTGTCGTTCTTGTATAGGTCTTTGGAAACAACTGAAGCGCTGATAGCGTTTTGGTTTAGGGAAGGGAAGAGAAAGGACGCAACGTGCGTGGCCGGTTGTTGACCGGAGACGTACGGTACACGTCGGGAGACCGGCGTGGGAAGCGCTACGTGAGGGTGCGGTAGCAATACTGTGCGCGAGCGTGGTGTGGAGCGGGTCCAAAGAGTCAATGTTCCTTTTGAGGGGACAGGCTCACGTGAGGAGTAAGTAATCCACCTCTTCGGAGGTGGAACTGAATATCATGGAGAGTTTGATCCTGGCTCAGAACGAACGCTGGCGGCGCGTTTTAA
>CAYTGY010000306.1:0-4499 GCA_964437265.1 uncultured Spirochaetaceae bacterium
TGGCCGCGCGCGATCAGTTCATCTATCTCCCGTCGTATCTGGCCCGCAGCGCGTTCTTCGTGGTGGTGATGTTCATCTTCTACTCGCTCTGGCGCGTGGTCTATGCGAACCAGGTCAGCATGGCCGGTTTCACCATGGTGCAGGCGCTCTGGTACCTCACCTTTACCGAGGCGATAGAGCTCTCCAAATCACGGATCTTCCAGCCGATCTCTGAAGAGGTCAAAGACGGCACCGTGGCGTACTCGGTCAACCGCCCCTACTCGTACCCGCTCTACTGGCTCACCAGAGGAATGGGAGAGAGCCTGGTCAAGCTCATTCCCATCCTGATCCTGGGATTCCTGGTGGCGCTTCTCTTTGTAGGGCCGCTTCCCGGCTATGCCCGCGCGTTTCCTGCCGGGCTTCTGGTCATCACGCTCGGCATTCTCCTGGGCCTGTTGTGGCAGACGGTGATCGGTTTGCTCGCGTTCTGGTTTGAGGAGGTGGCGCCGTTCTACTGGATTCTTCAGAAGCTGGTGTTTGTGCTCGGTGGGCTCTTTATCCCAATCGATTTTTTCCCTGAGTTCATCCAGCCCTTTGCGCGTTACTCGCCGTTCTCCTTTAGCGCGTATTGGCCGGCAAGCACCATGGTAGATTACTCCGCGGAGCGCTTTCTCACCACCGTGGTCGGTCAGGTAGGCTACATCACGCTCCTGGGATTCACCACGGGGGTGATCTTTCGCGCGGCGGTGCAGAAGATGCACGCACACGGAGGGTAGGCGATGACGGGCAATAGATCGCGGACCGGTGCCGGGCGGATGCTCCGCCTGGCGGGTCGCTACTTCACGTTCAACTTGAGCGCAAGCATGGCGTACGCCGCCAGCTTCATCATCCAAGTATTCGGGATGGCGCTCAACAACGCCGCGTTCATCGTCTTCTGGTACTTCCTCTTTCAACGGATCGGAGGCGAGATTGCGGGCTATGACATGCGCGACGTGATGTTCCTCTGGGCAATGACCGCAACCGGATTTGGTATGAGCGTGGTTCTATTCGGCAACAGCCAACAGATCTCACGGTTGATCTATCACGGCGAGCTCGATGTCTATCTGCTGCAGCCAAAGCCGGTCCTGCCAAACCTGCTGCTCTCAAAGACGGTGGTCTCCGGATGGGGAGACATCGCCTACGGGTTTGTCCTCTTCGCCGCTACGCAGACCATGACCGCCGGCGGGTGGGCGCTCTTTCTGCTCTTCTCAGTGCTGATGGCCGGCGTCCTGACAGCGATGCGCGTGATCTACCACTCGGCGACGTTCTTCTTTGGAAACGCCGAGGACTTCGCGCTCATGGCCGGCGAGCTCACCGTGAGCTTCACGCTCTACCCGGGGTCAATCTTCAAAGGGCCAATCACCATAGCGCTCTACACGCTGATCCCGGCCGGGTTGATTGCCTACGTCCCGGTAAACATCTTCCGCTCATTTGACGCAACGCGGCTGTTGGTAGTCCTGGCAGGAGACGCGGCGATCATCGCAATTGCGGCGCTGGTGTTCCACGCCGGACTCAGACGCTACGAGTCCGGCAACCGGATTGGGACGCGGATGTAGGTCCGTCGGCTACTCGTTGAACGGCGCACGAAGGATGGTCAGCGGGCGGGACCCATAGTCGCCGTCACTGCCACGAATCTCGGCGATGACGAACACGTAGTCGCCTGCCACAAAGTACTCGTCTCCTTGGGGAGAGAATCCGTCAAGGTTCAACGTTGGGTCGGCAAGACTCGGCCCACCCCCTCTGAAGAAACCGGGAAACCTCTCGCTGCCGATCGGTGTGGCCGCGAAGCCGCGATAGCTCCAGCTAAACGCATAGAGATATCCGTTGCGCTCGTGCATGGAGAGCCCATACAGCTCGTTAACGTATGCAAAATCACCGCTGTAGTCGTCACCTGGCCAGCCATCCTCGAACGGTACGGCGTTGATCGTAGGGAGCGAGTCGCCACCACCGGGGACATACGCTTGGTACGACGAGTAGGCGGTGAACAGGTTGATGACATCGGTCTGCGACGCTCCGGCCTTTCGCAGAATCCAGCGATAGGTGCCGTCGTCCTGTTGATTCAAAGCCATCGCGAACCCGCCGCTGTTGAACGTGTAGGGAAGCCCGGTATCCGGGTGAAACCCAATAGGGGCACCACTGTAGGTGGGTGTGAAGGTCTCAAGATCGATGACCGTCTGCTGGTCCCACTCGTCGATGCCGTCGGCGACGGGGAAGAGATCAGGGAAAACGCTTTCGCCGTGAGACTCCACGGCCACCAACCCCGTGGCGGGTTCTGCGTAGGATACCCGCGGTTGCAGACCATCGTCAGAGTCGTGGATGATCACGCCTGAGTCGTAGTCATCGGTCGACCAGATTGAGGCATACTCTTCCACCCGAGCGCTTGTCGCGTAGAAGACCACCGGCTCCAGATTGGAGAATGTGCCTGAGCCAGGATCGAAACTCGCCTTGAGCGTAATGAAGCCGAGTGGAACGCTCGACTCGTATTCTGTGCCACCGTTCGATCCGGAGATCCGCACACTAATGACGTCGATGATCCACAGCTCGTTCGTCTGCTCGTTGATAACCAGGCGACCGCCGTCCCAGCTGCTGTCGTAGTAGCTCGAACCAGCGAAACCGTCGATGCTGTCAAAGATGCCGGCATCCATGCTGCGATCGCGCAGCGTGGAGAACAGCGGATCGCCACGTTCGGAATACTTGGGCGCCAGATCAGGCCCGCTGGAGAGGATTGTCACTTCCTCGTAGGAAAAATCGATGCTCCCGTCTGCATTGATCGACTGAATCACGTAGGTGACCTCACTCGGCGGCTCGGAACTCCACTCGTCGCCTGCGTAGTAGTACTCCACTGAGTAGTTGTATGCGTTGACTCCGTCGTCGTAGAGACCGGCGAAAACCCGCTGCCCTTCAGGGACCTCGGCCGTGCTGAAGTTCGCAAACGTGGGCGTATCGGCGGCAATATCTGCAATCGGCCCCCAGATGTAGGTCTGATCGCCGTCCCAATAGTTTGTCGCGAAATAGAGGTAGGAGTCAGTCTGCCCAACATAGCTGAAGTCGAGATCATCGAACGGCGATCCGCCGTCGGGATCTCCCGGCATCGGGCTCGATGCGACCTCCGCGGTATCCTCCCACGCACCCCAGCCGGCCGCCCCGGCACCCGCCTGTTGGTCGGCCATCAGCACCGTCATGCCGTTGATATTGAGGAATGCATTCGAGCAGGAGGAGAGCAGGAGCGCCACAATGGCAGTCAGCGCAATGATCCGTCGTGTTGCGTGTCTTGGTCTTATCGGTGCCATTTGATCACCTCCCCCAACGTTCTGCTGTCCCCTGTATCTGAGACATACCCGGCGGTGACGTCACCGTAGGAGCGGGATGCCGCACTCACCTGATCCCACAGCGCGCGCGTGCGACCGGGGTCTCCGCGGAGATGCGCGAGATGCAACCGATACACCTGTACGTCTGGATTCTCCGCATAGCGGCGCTCCGCCCGCTCTACGAGCGTCTGTAGCGCATCGAGGTGTTCGGCAGACCACTCCTGCCTACCGGCGATCTGTGCCTCCACGAGCAGGGCATTGGCCTGGTTGAGCAGTCCCGCCGCAGAGTTTGCAACGCCGGGTGCACCACGATAGACCGCTTCGGCGATCTCGTGCTGGCCTGATACGGTGTAGGCCTCATAAAGAGCGTGGATCTCATCGTCGTTCAATCGTCGCAATCCTTCCGCGAACGACCGTTCTACAAGGTTGTTGACATCTTGAAGACCGGTGTCTTGTAGTCTGGCGATGCTGTCGGCCGTGAAGTACTGGAGCGGAGGATTCCTCCGCTCGCTCTTGAACCGGAAGAAGGGAGTGACACCAAACCCGCCGACCACCGGACCGTTGACCACCCACTTGGCGGTTCCGTCCACGCGGAGACCCCATCGCTCGCCGAACCGCAGTTGCAGCGCCGCGACCCCGGTCACGTTCGCCGTTGCGGCTACCGTGTATGTGTCCCAGTTGTACCCCTCGTAGGCGTCTACCATCCCAATACCGCCACCGACGCCCAATTCGACACTGATCGCATTGGCAAGCGGCAGCTGATACCGAACATCTGCGACAGCCGTGTAGAAGTCGAATCCCGGGTACGGCCCGCCGGTTCCATCGTCGACAGCCAGCTCCTCATATCCAAGACCGGCGGACATTATCAGTCCACCGATCGGGTAGGGATCGAAGTACTGGCGGAGGAAGCCATAGGAGCCGGTTGGGCTGACAAACGGCGCCGTCTCGGCAAGCGACGCTGGAACGATCGCCCAAATCTGTCCGTAGCTAATCGCCGTCCACTGCATCGCACCCACCGCGTACCCGAAGTATGGGTCCTCATACGGTCGAAGCTGGATAGACGTTTCGAGCGTCTTCACTGGTTCATACCCCACGTCGCTCCAGACCGCAGAGGGTGTTGTTTGCTGGAACGCCGCCGGCGTTGCCTCCGCGTCACTCTGGTCCTCCGGCGAT
>CAYTGY010000307.1:0-4494 GCA_964437265.1 uncultured Spirochaetaceae bacterium
CCGCGGCTCACGGTGTGGCTACGAATCACGATCTCTCCCACCTCTCCGTTGGGCAACTCGTGGTCATCGTCGTCGAACACCTTCATCTCAACGCCGGCTGCGGCACGACCAATGCCGCCCTCCTTGTAGTACTCGCCAGGCACATTGGCGCAGACGCTGGAGGTGGTCTCAGTGAGACCATAGCCCTCAATGATGTTTGTCTGGAATACCTCAGCGAACTCGCGCAGGATGCGGAGGCTGAGCGGTGCACCCCCGGAGACGCACGAACGTAGGCTCTTTGGTATGCTCGCCTTTCGCGCTCGAGCTATCGTCAACAGGTGCTGGTACATGCTCGGGATTGCAGGCATGATGGTCGCCTGGTTTTCAGCAATTGCATCAAGCAGGTTCTGCGGACTGTACTGAGCGATCATGATGATGCACGCGCCGGAGTTGATACCGGCAACAAGCGCATTGGCGAGTCCGTAGACGTGGTAGAGCGGCAGGACTCCTACGGCTCGGTCCTCGCTGGTAAACGGAATCATGGAGGGCACCACCGTATTGCATTGGAAGTGAAAGTTGCGGTGGGTAAGGGTGACACCCTTCGGATTGCCGGTGGTGCCGGATGTATAGAGGATGACCGCCGGGTCATCCGGGTCTACGGGTGTCGCGTCCAGCGTGCGGGAGCCTTTGGCCATGATTTCGCTCAACGGCATGGTGCCAACCGCCCGTGCGCTGTTACGTCCCTGACGCGGGGCTTGCGCCACTTCTATCTGTGCCTCCGCTGCCGCCTCACGGTCAACCTTGACGTCCGCGCCCGCGATGATGCCGCGCTTTGTGCTGCGCTGAATGATGATGGTGTCCGGAACGGTGGTCGTTGAGAGTTGGTACTTGCCGGCAATCCGGCCCTCGGCCACGGCTGCACCGTAGGAGACCACATCCGCCGTATCACCCTCCGGATTATAGATCAAGCGCCAAACAGCCATCAGTTCGCCTCTGCTTTCAGGTACTCATCCACCTCACCAAAGAACTGGTTTTCAATCTGTTCCGATGGCCGCGGCGTGAGCTTACTCACTACAAGGTAGACAATGGTGTTGACCAGCAGGCTCGGGATGACCGGATGGCCAATCACCAGTGGGCGCTCGCCGTTGACTACAATCACCAGGGAAGCGACCAGGTAGATGACCCCGGCGAGCGTTCCGGCAATGGCGCCCTGTCGGGTGCCGCGCTTCCACAAGAGTCCACCCACCAGCGCCGGCGCCCACTGGGCAAACCCGGGAACGCTGACGTCGGTCAGGTAGAGCGCCATCGCGCCCTGATTGAGAAAACTCACCGCCATGCTCAGCAGGATGATCACCACTACCGACCACCGCGCCCACGTGGTGATCTGCTTGTCCGTTGCGTTTGGCCTGAACAGCCCCTGGACCACGTCCCGGCTGACAATGACGCTACTGGTCATCAACTGGACCGCAGCGGTGCTCACGGCAGCCGCAATCACGCCAAGCAACACATAGACGCCGAACCACTCAGGCAGACTCCGTGAGATCACCGTCTGGACCACGCGGTCTGCCTCCGTCTGGAGCTCTACACCGTTCTGGGCGGCAAGCGCCTCCAGCTCAGCTACGGGTATCGCAGCCGGTGCGACAATCGATCCCCAGATGAACGGAATGATATAAAAGAACAGCCCGCCGAAGACGAAGATCAGCAACGGGAACCACTTGAAGAGCGTCTTGTCGCGGGCGGTCATGCAGCCAATAGCTACGTGCGGCCAGCTGAATGCCAAGAGACCGACGATGAACGTACCGGCCAGTACGATTGACGTGTACTGGCCACCCGGGCCGGGGGTAGAGAGCATTGCCGGTCGTTCCGCAGCGAGCGTACTGACGGCCTGGATAAGCCCTCCGTCAGGGAACAACCGGATGACTACCCAGATGAGGCTCCCAAGAAGCGCCGTGACGTAGACTGTTCCTAGGAAGATGTTCACCCACGCCACTATCCGCATCCCGCCCAGCAGAACCAGGACAATCAGGATCACCGCGGTGTAGGCGGCACCCCAGATCGCCGGTAGACCGGTGAGCGCCTCAAACCCTGCGCCGACGCCAAGCGGCTGGATCCCTACGTAGGGCACCACGAACGCCAGGATACTAATAGAAAGGATGAGCCGGAGCCCCTTGCTCTCATACCGTTCGGAGAGCACCTCAACCGGCGAGAGAAACCGGTTGATCTTGGCGAGCGCCCAGAGACGCGGCCCCAGGAACATGTACAGTCCGGCAAAACCGGCAACACTCCCCCAGATAAACATCACGTAGCCCGGTCCCTGCGTATAGAGCAATCCGGGGAACCCGTAGAACGTCCAGGCAGAGGAGATTGCGAAGAGGACAAAGAAGAACATGACCACCACGCCAATGGTTCGTCCACCGAGCATGTAGTCCTCCGCGGTCTTGGCGGAGATTCGATACCCGTAGGCGGCCATGAGGATGATCACGGCACCAAAGAGTGTGAGAAAGACGATCGCTGATACCATTGTGCCCCCCTACCGGTACGGCCAGAAGAAGAAGAAATAGATGATGTAGGCGACCAGCCAGAAGATCACAAAGAGCACTCCTATAACCAGAGGCATGGTCATCCACCCAAAGAGCACAACCGGTTCCCCATCCGCAGGCGCATCGGTAACCCCCATGATTAGGGCTGCGATGAACACCACAACGGACAGGAGGAGCGCGATCAGATAGATCCGCCCCGCTGCATGGCGCGTCATCTCTTTCATGACAGAGAGGATAAACTAGAAACAGAATTCGGGAAAGAATTTTCTGTTGATCACCGCTTCCGGTTCATTTGCGTGACGGTCAAGAATCGCAATCGTTGCCACGGCGCATATCGGCTATCCCAATAACTGACGTCGAGGCGATAGACCACGGCAGGAACGCGAGGAAGGGAAGAGGGTGCAGCACGATCGATGACGACCTGAGCCGGCCACCTACCACTGGGCTGACAAGTAGATGCGCATGCGTTCTCCCATAGTGTATGTACCTACGGTCTCCGGCGCTGTTCTAGTTGCTGAAGCCGGCGCCGTCGAGCTCGATGTCGTCTCCGGTGACGATCACTCCCGGGAAATAGGCCGAGTACTCGCCGCTGTCCTGATCCCAGGTGATCGGGCTCGTACCCAGGTCGGTGCCGTTGTCCTCATCAATGAAGACGTGGACGTCGTAGGTCCCGGGAACCAAGGCCCCACCGATGCCCGCGCTAACCTCGCCGTCGGAGATGCTGTCGACGCGGTAGCTGATGAGCCGCGCATCGTTCGGGATGCTGGTGCCGGACGGATAGAAGCGAACCATGAACCCACCGTCGGGAAGCGTCCCGCCGTTGGTCACCGTGAATGGCTGATCAACCAGATCACTGAAGTCCTCGGAGGAAAGGTCGAGCACTACGTCTCCGTCGAGCTCGAACGTCGCCATGTAGCCCAGATCCGGCCCGCCCGCATTGGTACTGCCGTCGTTGTCGTGATCAATGGTGACGCGCACCGTGGTCTGTCCCGCCGGCATGCCGTATTCGGGATCCTCACCGGGCTCCTGGTGATCCAAAAAACTGAGCTCCGCGGTCCCGTCGTTGTGAATGAAGTCACTGCTCTGAGCGATCTTCCCGGTTGGCGAGCTCGAGTACACGCTCCCGCTTACCGGAGCCTCGATTGCGGCGTCGTCAATGCCGTCCATCAGCACGTGAACCATGCCGCGGCTGCTCGCGAATGAGATGGTCAGCGTGAATCTGTGCAGTCTGGTCGCCCCGTCGTAGAGCGCGACGGTAGCCTCCTTCGTCCCGGAGCTCACCGCAAGGGCGCTGCTAACATGGTCGTGGTAGTCAACCAGCCTGTCTATCGAGCCACCTGCGTAGCCGCCCTCGGGTCCGTTGAGACCCAGCGCCCTTTGGGTGACACCCGGCTCCAGCTCGGCATCGGCCTGGTGAGCCGACACGATGCCGGTAACGTCGCGAAAGGGCGCGTGGTCGAAGGTCGCGGAGGTGACCCGAACGGTGAGATCGGATGAGATCGGCACCTCCGCTTGTCCCACGTTAACCAGAAAGAACGCTTCAAAGCCGAGATCGGCATGGACTGACTCATATTCGGCGGAGTAGCGGTCGAACGTACCAAAGTCAACTGTCTCTCCGTCTGGGATGCGCGTACCCTCCGCAATGATGTTGTCGCTATTGTAGCCCCCCTGCCCGAAGGGCTCTCCGGATACCTGAAAGACCTGCAATTCTCCGGGATCGGGTGTCCCTCCCAGGCCTAAGAGGTCGCAGCTTCCAACAAGCGCCACGACTGCAATCAAGGCAGTCGCTGCGCGGGTGATCCTGCTCATCTGAACCATTCCATCCTCCGTTCATTCGTTTCATTGGTTCCGTCATCGCGCCGCGACGACGGCCTCTGCGGAAATGTCTGCAAGAGCCGTGCCGAGATGCGTCACGAAACGCCGGTAAACGTTCGCCGTTCCCACCCGCAATCCGAGCGCTCAACACAGCAATCGT
>CAYTGY010000308.1:0-4458 GCA_964437265.1 uncultured Spirochaetaceae bacterium
CGCGCCGCTGAGCTCGCCGTCCAGGTCGATCTGCAGCTGGTTGATCTCGCTGCGTTTCACCTGCTCCTCCCAAGAGAGCCGAGTATATGATTGCGCACCGTATCCGACAAGCGACGCGTTGCGTTGTTGAGCACTCGGCGGTTCACTGGTACTATGGATGCATGAAGAGCGCAACCCTTTTCGGACAGAAGAGTTGGGTGATCCAAACCAACCTGGTAGAACTGGCGGTCACCGAACGTGGCGGGATGATGGCACCCGTGACGTTCTTCCGCCGGGACGCTGATCGGATCCGGCCATACTACGTCGCTCCATGGGCGGAGGAATCCATCAAACGGATCGATCCGCCTGTGTTGGGCCCGCTCCGCGGAGACTTCTTCTGTCTTCCGTTCGGGGCAAATGCTACCGGGAAAGGTACCCGTCACACCGTTCACGGTGAGACCGCCACTGAGCGGTGGCGGATGACCTCCAACAGTGAGGATGCCGGCGGCGCTCACCTGGAGCTGGTCATGCAGACCCGGACGGACCCGGGGCGCGTCACCAAGCGGGTGCACGTCCCTGCAGATCAAACCGTGATCTACACGGAGCACCTGTTGGAGGAGTTCAAGGGAACCTTCCCCTTTGGACACCACGCCACACTGCAACCGCCTGAGGAGGAGGGCAGCATGCTGATCTCCACCTCTCCATTCCGGTTCGGTATGACCGGGCCACGGAAGGATGTTCCGTTTGACGGCGGAGAGTACTACGCGCTGGAGCCGCTGCAGCGGTTCAAATCGCTGGACAAGATCCCAACCATCTGGAAAAGCCGGGATCAAAAGTGGGCGGACTGCACCAGCTTCCCGCGGCGACGAGGCTTTGTTGATATCATCTCCGTGTATGCAAAACCGGATCAGGAGTTTGCCTGGACCGCGGCAACGGTGCCGTCACAGGGATACGTGTGGTTCGCCTTGAAGGATCCAACGGTTCTACCGCAGACGCAGTTCTGGATGGAGAACCACGGACGGCGTCAGGCGCCGTGGAGCGGGCGGAACTTCTGCATTGGCATTGAGGACACCTGCGGCTACTTTGCGGAGGGGCTGGACGGCTCCATCAATGAGAACCCCGTGGCCAAGGCGGGGGTTGCCACCGCGCGGACCTTCACCCCGCAGGAGCCGCTGAGCGTGAACTACATCCAGGGGATTGCACGAGTGCCGCAGGGCTTCGGCCGCGTGGCCACCATCACCCGGACTGAGGATGACATCACGCTGGTAAGTACTGACAAGCAGGAAGTCACGGTCGGCTGCAAGGTGGGCTTCCTGAAGACCGGCAAGCTCTAGCGAGAGACCTTCAGACTGTTGTGTGCGGCGGGCGCCGGCGCTCCCATCGGGGGCGCCGGCCGTCTTCTTCTGAAGCCCCTACTCAAAGCTATCAGGGTGTTCGGGCATGATGATCATGGCGATGATGTAGGCCAGGATCCCGCTCCCGCCTGCCAGTGAGAAGACCACAAATCCCAGGCGAACTACGGTGGGGTCCCAGCCAAAGTACTCGGCAACCCCGCCACACACGCCGCCGATCATCCGATTCCTGCCCTTGTACAGCTTCTTCTCCATACCTGTTGCTCCTCTCGGTCGTCCGACGCCGTTTCCGCGCGCCGGATCGCCAGTGCTTGTTTCCGGTGTCCGATATCGGCACACCAGGAGTGTATGTACAATCCCGCCCGGCGCCGTCACTCAGATCGCGCAGATTTGTGCACGTGTCGGTCGGCCACCGGTTGACAAGCTTCTCCCCAGACCGTACCGTTCAGCCGGGGGATGGCCATGCGTGACCTCGTCAAACTCAGCCGCAGCAACCGGGAGAAAATCATCCAGGCGGCCGCAAAGCTCATCATTGAGAAGGGCGTTGCCAATACCAGCCTTTCGGACATCGCCAATGAAGTTGGTATCAGCAAGGGCACCTTGTACTACTACTACACCACAAAAGGCGATCTTATTTTCGATATCAGTGTCCGGCACATGGATCACATCACCAATACTATTGTGTCCTGGATCAACTCAGGCGGTAAGGGGCAGGGAGCCGAGCGCGTCTTGCAGATGGTGCTCGAGACGGTGCTGCGCTCTGAGACGCGAGGGTACATCCATCTCTACCTCATCCAGGAGGCGCTCAGCGGCAACCACGAGTCGCTTCGGGAGCGGTTTGCTCAGGAATATCAACGCTGGATTCAGCTGATTGAGACCGGACTGCGGCTGATCCTTCCCGAGAGCACGGATTTTGCCACGCTTTCACGGCTTTTTCTTGCCACGATTGACGGTTTGTTGGTCCAGAACCTGATGGGGCTTGGCCCCGCTCCGTTGATCCACGTGAGCCGCTATTTTGCTCAGGAGCCTGCAGTTTCGCTCCAGGGATAGCCGTTCCACTCGAGCAGCCGCGTCGTCGCTGTGGTATCATGCCGGCAGTCCATGAACGTGGTACTTCTGTCCTCACAAGAACAGTCAGGAACGCTTCCTCTCCGCGACGGCCGCGCACGCCATATCCGCAGCGTGCTCAAAGCGGGACCGGGAGATAGTGTGCGCGCCGGGATTGTGGGTGGGCCACTCGGCAGCATGCGGCTGCTGACCGTGGATAGCGTTGGAATCGGCTACCGGTTTGATCCCGAACCGGTTCCAGAGAACGCCGCGCGCGGAGGCGGCGGCGAGCTGCTGGGCGTCCCGGCTCCAGCGCCCGTGGATCTGCTGTTGGGCCATCCACGGCCAATTGTCCTGCGGCGCATGCTTCGTGATCTGACCACCCTTGGCGTCCGCCGGATACTGGTCACTCACACCGAGTTGGGCGAACGAAGCTACTACGAGTCGAATATCTGGGAATCGGTTGAGAGCCATCTTCGAGAGGGGGCATCCCAGGCGGGAAGCACCTATCTGCCGGAGGTGGTGCCGGTGCGCTCGCTCTCCGAGGCGATTGTCGCCGCCGGTGCGCAGGCGCGTGGCCGCCGTACCCCCGCGGAGCCGGTGACGCGCGTGGTGCTTCATCCGCCGCACCGTACCGGAGACGCGGTGATTCCGCTTACAGAGATAGCGCTTGGCGCGGCGGTGACGGTTGCCATTGGGGCTGAGCGCGGCTGGACGGAGGCGGAGGTGGCACTGTTATGTGACGCCGGGTTCCAGCCGGCGCACGTGGGGACGCGCACCCTGCGTACGGAGACTGCCGCAGTGGCGGCTATTGCCGTCCTCCTGGGCGGTTGGGGATTTGCGCAATAGGTCAATTTAGACTACTATTGTCGGAGAGAACATATGGACGAGTGGAGCGAAGCGGAAGAACAGCTCAAAGAGCGCATAGAGAAGCGCCAACTCCTGGTGTTTCGCCTGGCAGATGAGGCGTATGCCGTTGATGTGGTCTTGGTGGAAGAGGTTCTGGAGTTCACTTCGGTGACCCGCGTGCCGCGCACGCCGGAGTTTCTTCTGGGTGTGGTCAACGTCCGCGGCCGGGTGCTTCCCGTCATGGACCTCAGAGTCCGGCTTGGGCTGCGCGTCACCGAACCCACCGAAGACTCGCGGCTCATTGTCGTGACGCTCAAATGCGGCGAAGAAGAGATATCGGTTGCCGCGGTGGCGGACGGTGTGGAGGGAGTGATCGATCTCCCCGTAACCGCAGTCGAGCCTGCTCCGCAGATGGGCCACGCTGAAGACAGCGCCGTCTCAACACTGGGTCACCACGAAGACCGCTTGTTGCTCATCCTGGATACCGGCCAGATCTTGACGCAGGAGTTGCTTGACTCCAGCTATGCGGCGCTGACCCGCGCGAACGGACGCGTCGCCCCTCTCCGCAATGGCAAAAAGGCAGACCAGACTTGATACCCCGCGGCTGATTCTTCGCGAGCCGGTCAGGCGTGACGCGCCTGCGCTCGCCGAGTTTCTGACACGTAACTGGGAGTTTCATCGTCCGTGGGAGCCGCTTCGGACCGCCGAATACTTCACCCGCGCAGCTCAGCGTCAGATGATACGGGAGAGCCGGCGGGACCACACACGGGTCTCATGGGTTATGCACCTCACCGGAGAATCGGTGCGCGCCGGCGTGGGCGCCCCAATAGTGGGGACCATCTCGCTCTCCTGTATCGTCATGGGTTTCTTCCGCTCGGGTTTCCTGGGGTACCGGGTGGACCAACAGTTTGCCCGCCAAGGACTGATGAGCGAGGCCGTCGCGGCAGTCGTTGATCACGCGTTTGGACAAATGGGGTTGCATCGGATTGAAGCGAATTGCATGCCGGTGAACGAACCGTCCATCGGCCTGCTCCGGAAGCTGGGATTTGTGGATGAGGGAACCGGGCGCCGCTATCTGCAGATTCAGGGACGGTGGCGTGACCACCGCCATCTGGTGCTGCTTGCGGAGGATTGGACCAGGGCCGGAGACGGCAAGGCGCCGCTGGGCCCGGAGACGATCATTGGTTGTGAGGGTTGACCGGTGGGCACGGATTTTGGTATATGAATAGCA
>CAYTGY010000309.1:0-4441 GCA_964437265.1 uncultured Spirochaetaceae bacterium
AACCACCGTCATTGCCGTCTTCTGTGCCATCCTGGTCATCTATGGTGCCGTCCTGTTCCTGCTTCCCACGCAGGAGGTCACGAACGTCTTCCCCGTTGTCGTTTTTCCATCAATCGCTGCCGGGCTCCTTTTTGGCCCGGTTGGAGGTGGGATAGCGTCAGTCGCGTTTTTGGGTGCGAACGTGGTGAGGCTCCTGATCGACGCACCACCGGGCACGGCCGAACAGATTGGCGGTTTGGCATTCGGCAGCTTCAATACCGTCTTTGCGGCCGTTGTTGTAGGTCTGGTGAGCCGGCTGCGAAGGCTCTGGAGACACGAGGCCACCATGCGAGCGGCCCGGGAGAAGGAGCTCAACGAGACCATACAGGAGAAGAAGATGCTGGTGCGTGAGGTGAATCACCGCGTTGCCAACCATCTCAATATGCTTGCCTCCATGGTTGGCCTTCAGAGCAGGTTCATGGTTGACCCGGGTAACAAGCGCAAGTTCGAGGAGCTACGTGACCGGGTCACCACGCTTGCGCTCCTGTACCGCCGGCTCCACCAGCAACCGGAACGCGACGCCGTTGACTTTGCGGCGTACGTGACCGAGCTTGCGGAGAATCTCCGTGACAGCTTGAGCTTGCCTGACACGGAGATCCGGATCTCAGTTGCCGTGCCACCGGTTGCGCTGCCGGTAGACGCAACAACGGCGCTCGCACTGATCATCAGCGAGCTGATCACCAACGCGTACAAACATGCCTTCTCCGGAAGATCGGCAGGATCCATTCAGATCACGCTGCAAACGACCGGTCAGGGGCAGTTTCAACTCACGGTTGAGAACGACGGCACGCCGCTGCCGGCGCAGGAGGCAGACTCCAAGCGCCTGGGAATGACGGTGATTCGCGGGCTGGTCGCCCAGCTAGACGGGACCTTTTCCGGCGGGCCGGCCACACCGGATGGAAACGGTGCGCGTTTTGTGGTGACGTTCCCGCGGCCTGAGTGAGCCCCGTTGACAGCCGCTCCCCGGCGGGCAATCATGCACCACACTCCGGCGTCCCGCCGTCACTCACGAGGTACACTATGGACCGGTTTTCGCGACCGCGGCAGCTTCTGTACGCCAATGGTCACTTCGGCTTCTCCATACTGGACAATCTCTTTGGCGTCTATCTCATCTTCTTCCTCTTGCCGCCCAAGGAGATCGCGCTTCCGCAGCTGGTGAACAATGAGCCGCTGTTCCTGGGGCTCACGCTGGTTGGGCTCATTGTCATCTTTGGACGCATTGTGGACTCACTCGCGGACCCGCTGGTTGCCTGGTGGAGCGACAATGCATCCTTTCGTATAGGCCGACGGAAGTTCTTCCTGGTCACCGGAGCGTTGCCGTTTGCGCTGATGGCGGCACTGCTGTTTTTCCCCCCGGTATACGGCGTGAGCGGAGCGAATGCCTGGTACACGGCTATCATCTTGGGGCTCTACTTCTTCTTCTATACCTACTACATGTCGCCAAACCTGGCGCTCATTCCTGAGATCAGCCGCAACCATGATGAGCGCATCTCAATCACGGTCATGCAGGCGGTGTTCAGCATTGCCGGCGCCGGGGTCGTGCTCATTGCGGTTCCCATGCTCCGGCAAGGACTGGAAGGCGCCGGGATGTCAACCGGTGCGAGCTTCAGACTCTCCATGGTGATCCTCGCCGCAGTAGCAGCGGTTTCACTGCTGCTCTCAGCAGCGCCTATTGATGAGCGACGATTCTCCGGTCGTGCGCCTGCCGGCGTTGGGCTCTTGGAATCGATCAAGATGACGATTTCAAACTCCCGCTTCATCATCTACATGATCGCGACCATCCTCTACTGGTTTGGGTTCAACGTCATCAGGACGATCATTGCGTACTACCCGCTGGTGTTGCTCGGGAGGCCACCGGAGTTCCAGACCATGTTGATGGTTGCGCTCTTTGGCACGGCGGTGGTCTTCTTTCTGTTGCTACCGATTCTGGCAAAGCGCTTCTCCAACAAACAGCTCATGCTGGCAGGCATGCTCAGTTTCGCCGTCCTGATGACCTTCACGCTCTTCGTGGATCAGTTCGGTGACGCCCGTTCGGCGGTGGCGTTGGTTCACATGGGACTAATGGGGTTCCCCGTTGCAGTGTTGCTGGTCATCCCCAACGCCGCAATCGCGGACCTCAGTGAGCTCGATGGCAGGAAGACCGGCAAGAACCGTGAGGCAATGTTCTTTGGCACGCAAGGGCTATTCATGAAAGTGAACTACGGTATCGCCGGCGCAATCACCGCGAGCCTCTTTGCGTTCTTTGGCAAGGATGTCGCCGAACCGCTCGGCGTCAAGTTGGCGGGCCCGGTGGGAGCGGCGTTTGTGCTTGTTGGGTTTCTGGTTCTGCTCCGCTACCCGCAGAAGCAGATCTCACGGGAGCTCGACCAATACCGGGAGACCGACGATGCGCCGGCAAGCTGAGAGAACCAACGCCGGGACGCGCGGCACGGTCCCCGGCGTGCTCCTACTGGGGGCAGGCGACCGCGGGCAAACCTACGCGCGGTGGATCAAGCGCCACCCGGACCGGCTCCGGCTTCTGGCGGTCGCAGAGCCACGACCGGCACGGCGGAACCGTCTGGCTGCCGAGCACGGATTGGCTCCGGAGCGTTGTTTCAGCGATTGGCGCGAAGCGCTGGATGCAGGGGTTGGCGCTGTTGGGATCATCATTGCGCTTCAGGACCAGCTGCATCGGGAGGCCACCACGCGCTCGCTATCCACCGGAGCGCACGTGTTGCTAGAGAAACCGATTGCGGTCACCCGAGATGACGTCCTCGCAATAGCTGCGGCAGCGGATGAGGCGGCGGCCAACGGCGGTTCGCTCACCGTATGCCACGTGTTGCGCTACAGCTCACTGTTTGGTGCGGTCAAGCGGGTGATCGATCACGGATTGATTGGCACGGTGCAGAGCATCTTCCTCGCGGAGAACGTCTCCTACTACCACTTTGCCCACTCGTTTGTCCGCGGCAACTGGCGCCGCTCAGATGAATCCTCACCGCTGATCCTGGCAAAGAGCTGCCACGATCTTGATATTCTCTGCTGGCTCGCCAACACGGCCCCGGAATGGGTAGCCTCGACCGCCGGGCGCGGCTTCTTCACGGAGGACAATGCGCCGGACGACGCACCGAACCGGTGCACCGACGGATGCCCGGTGGCTGCCGGCTGCGCCTATGAAGCAGTGAGCACCTATCTTCGCGGGGTCCCGTTAAAGATGGTGGTCGGGCGGACCAGGGGATTGCTCGCAGCTGCGGCTCGCTTCTCGCTGCGCCACCCGCGTGTGGCGGCACGCCTACCGTTCCTCTCTCATTATGCGGTCTGGACTGAGTGGCCAACACGCATCATCACCGATGACCTCACTGAATCCGGTATCCGGCACGCGTTGGAGACCGGCCCATACGGCCGTTGCGTCTTCCGGTGCGACAACGACCAACCGGATCATCAGGACACGGTGATCCGATTCGCCAACGGCATTACGGCCGGCTTCCGGCTGCATGGGCGTAGCTTCGAAGAGGGGCGAACACTGCGGATTGACGGGTCAACGGGAACGCTTCGGGCGAAGTTTGGCGGGGGGACGGAGCTCACCGTTCACCCCCACGGCGCTCTCAAGGGGACCTCCGTCCCCGTGGCCGGTGACATTGCGGGTCACCGTGAGGCGGACGCGGGCTTGATGGATGCGTGGAGCCGTGTGTTTGACGGGGCCCATGCTGCTACCGACGCGCGGACCTCGGTCGCGAGCCATCTCCTGGCGTTCGCGGCCGACGAATCGGCTCGCAGCGGCAACGCGATGACGCTGTAGGGATCACCGTTGCTCGCCGACCGCTCCCACGCCTGGTCTTGCAGCCAGAAATGCACGGCGAAGCGGCCGCCAGGTGGTAGCGCTGCGGGGCCGCCCATGATAGAGTCTGGCCGACAGGAGGGTGAAATGAAACGAGCAGCTGATACTCTGGTGTTGGTACTTGTTGCGGCACTGATTGGATGTAGCCACGGTGTTCCGGATTCATTCTTCCAGATCGTAACCACCAGCCCTGATGAGACGGTTGTGGACGCACCGCTGAGCGCGGAGGTGGGGGTGACCTTCACGGAGGGCACTCAGGTGTTTGCGGAGTCTGTGACCGAAGACACGTTTTTTGTGTCCGACGGCCACAAGAAGCTCGTGGGCACGTATGTCGCAGTCGACAACACGGTGACGTTCACGCCGCTCTCCGCGCTGGCTCGCAACACCGTCTATACCGCTGTGCTCACCACCGGAGTCAGGGACGTTACGGGGGCGGCGCTTGAGGCGCAGTACACCTTCACCTTCCGAACCGTCGCCGCACTGGGAGATCTGGACGGCCGTTTCAGCGGAGACGGCGTTGCGGTAGACACGCTTTCCACTGGCAACGACGGGATCCCTGATCTGGTTATGCTCCCAAACGACAAGATT
>CAYTGY010000310.1:0-2760 GCA_964437265.1 uncultured Spirochaetaceae bacterium
GATTGACGATCTCCGCACGAGCCTCTTCACTCACCGGCTCCACACGCAATTGCGGACAGATACCCAGTGCGGAAGCGTAGCGCATCCCCGGCCGAACACCGGCAGCGCGTGCCGGCTTGTTGGCACTTGTGATCCGTCCGAGCGGCTTCTCCTCCGTCACTACCGCCGCAGGAAGGTCCCGCCACGACACGTGACGACGCATGATGATCTGGAGCGCTACGTAGGGGATGTTAATGCATGCCAGGAGGGCCATTGCAGTGCTCTACCGCCGTCCACCCCGGCCCCTCCCGTTTGTCCTTGGTGGACGTGATGATGATGCGAAACGGCGCCACATCCGGCAGGCCGTACTCCGGCATTTGCTCCCGAACCGACTCTGCACGCACGGAGACCAGCGACCCGGCGTACCGTCCGCTCTTGCGCTTGCGACGGAGAACTAGAACCACTGCGTCATGATGTTCAGCCAGACGGAGCAGGCGTCCCTGTGAAGCCACAGCGAGTTGGAGATGATCAGCAAGGTCTATGACCACACACCCGAATGCACCTGAGCGCAACAGATGCTCCGCGGCGCGGCACGCGCGATGGGCACTGCGGTTGCCGTCACCATCCGGTTCCGGCGCCCAGACCACCGGCAGTGCTGTCAGATCAATGCCGCGATCAGCAAAGTCCGGCGGGAAAAAGCTATCACGCTTGGTGGAGATCCACGCAACGAACTCCCCCGCACGCTGTGACTGCAGAATCAGTGCAGCGGCAACGCTCAGTGACGCGGAACTTGGTCCTGCGATCAGCTCCACAAGATTACCGGAGAGCCCTGAGCGGGACCATCGCGGACCGGCATTCCGCGGCCGGTGCTGGATGAGCTCCCGTGCCCGTTGTACACGCTGTCCGGCTATCTGCGGCATACGGGCTATAGTACTATACATATGTATAGTTATCAAGCGGTGTGTTGTGCTTCGGTGTTGCGCTTCGAGTGCACGGTGCCGCCCTCAATCCGAAGCGCCTTGCCGCACACCACGACCTCCGCGATCTTCCGTCGGGCAGAGGAGAGAATGAGACCGTAGGTCTGACGGGAGACACCCATCCGCTCCGCCGCCTCCTCCTGGCGCTCGCCCCTGAAATCGGATGCCCGGATCGCCTCGAACTCGTCCAGCGTAAGGCATATCTCCTCGAGATCACGAGCCCGCACCCCAGCGGGCTTGAATCTGACGGTCTCCGGCGCCGGACCAACCCGCCGAGGCTTAGGTGGCCGGGGCACGGGGATCCTCCGAGTTTGTGGCGGCCGAAGTCAGGTTTGCAAGGTAGTCGTGAATCCGGACAAGGGCCCGAAGTGCCGGATGCGTCGCCGGCAAGTCGGCGGGGGTGCGCTTGCGCATCTGCGCCTCCATTACGTCGGGAGAAAACGGAATCGTAGCAACCAGCGGGATGCCGCGATGCTCAGTCAGCGCGACAATCTCAGCGAATCGTTCGGTGTGTAGGTCCGCCTTGTTGACCACCACCGCCGAAGGGACGCCAAAGTGCGCGGCCAGCGCCGCTATTCGCTCTAGGTCGTGCACGCCGGAGAGCGTTGGTTCGGTTACCAGGAGCGCAAGATCAGCGCCGGTGATGGAGGCGGTGACCGGACAGCCAATTCCCGGTGGGCCGTCGGTTATGATGAGCGCATGCGCACCGTGGGACGCGCCGTCTGCAATCTCCCTCGCCGCCCGCCGGACCGCGGTCACCAGCTTGCCTGAGTTCTCAGCCCCGGGTGTGAGCCGCGCGTGGACCATCGGTCCGCAGCTCGTGTCAGAGCAATACCACTCGCCCACCTGCACGGGTCGCAGCTCAATAGCCCCCGCCGGACACGCCCGGACGCAGAGGCCACAACCCTCACACAGATGAGGCACCACGCGGGGTGGTGCGGCGGCGGTGATTGCGCCAAAGCGGCACAAGCTGCCGCAGATTCCGCACCGGGTACAGCGCGCTGCGTTGATGAACGCTTCCCCCAAACCGAAGAATGCGGAGGTTGCCCGTTGGACCGGCTCAAGCAGAATGAAGAGGTCAGCGGCATCCACATCTGCGTCTACCACAACAGCCGGAGCAAAGAGCTTGACCAGGCCCGCGGCAACCGTTGTCTTGCCGGTACCGCCCTTGCCGGAAAGGATGACCACCTCACGCACCATGCGACGCCCCCGGCAGCACGTGCGACGTCATCCGCTCCACCTCATGTGCGATCAACCGCAACTGCCCGGCGACGCCGTGGGAAACGTCAATCATCAATCCTCCGTCCGCGTAGTGAGCCGCGATTGATCGGTCAAACGGGAGCCGTCCCAGCACAGGGACGCAAAGTTTCTCCGCAGCAGCGTCCGCCAAACCGTAGCCGGCTGCGTGCTTGTTGATCACTACTCCGTGCGGCTTCTTCAGCTCTCTGACGAGCTCCAGCGCGAGCTCCAGATCGTGCACGCCAAACGGCGTTGGCTCAGTGACCAGAATGACGAAGTCCGCACGCTCGAGCGCCTCCACAACGGTACAGTTGGTTCCTGGTGGGGCGTCCAGTATGTACGTCAGCCACGGATCCAGGCCGGAGGCGACCCGTCTGACAAGCGAAGCGCCGGAGGCTTCACCAACGTTGAGCGTACCGTCAATGAAGTTCTCTCCAGCGTGAGCGGTGGGGCGGCAACCATCGCCGTGCACACCATACCGTACTCGCCCCCGAGGCCTCCGCACATCCAATACGGCCCCAGGCACTGGACAGACGTAGCTACACACGCCGCAGCTGTGACAGAG
>CAYTGY010000310.1:2770-4426 GCA_964437265.1 uncultured Spirochaetaceae bacterium
CACAACACGATGGAGGCTTCGGATCACCGTCAGCGCGTTGAAGGAACACGCCTCCGCGCACCGGCCACAGAGCGTACATCGATCATGGTCAATCTCCGGGACCAGCACATCAAAGCTCTCCTGCCGCACAATATCAGGACGGAGAAAGAGATGACCGTTCGGCGCTTCGACGTCCAGGTCCACGTAGACCGCGTTCGGAACCATCCGCGCCAGTGACACGGCAAGGGTCGTCTTTCCGGTACCCCCCTTGCCGGAGGCGACCGCAATCTTCACGACGAAGCGTCGCCGGAGAACCGTTGCAACGAGCCCGCATTGAGCCGGTTGAGCGCCTCACCGACGGTCTCCCCGTCCAGGACGAAGAGCGCCACATTGGCCTGACGTAGCACGTCGTGGGCTTTGGGCCCAAATGAGCCTGAGACAATCGACTCCGGCTGTCGCTCGAGCACCGTTGCCGCAGCCGCCAACCCAACGCCGTGGCCTTGAGATACGTGCGGGTTCTGGAGAGCTTCCGTTACTTCACCGCTCTCCGGATCAATGAACAGGAAAAACGGGGCACGCCCGAATCGCGGGCATGCAGGTGAGTCGAGGGACGGTCCCAGAGCAGTGATGACGACCATAGTGAGCACCTCCTGTCGTGTCGCCACCGGTCAATGGCAGGCCGGGCGGACGCGCAATTATTGGCATACGCCAATCATTGCTCACCTGAAGGTTTTTGTCAATTGCCAATAACCAGGCTACTTGGCCGACGGCTTCTGTTCAATGAGTCGCGTCACGAACGCTACCTCGCTGTGCAGCCGACGCGTCTCGTCTTGCTCGTCGGTAAGCCGACGTTCCACCTCCGTCAGTCGCTCGCTGAGATGCTCGATCTCCGCCGCATTGGGCGCCTTGCGTCGCTTGATCAGAACCACCGTCGGTGCAATGATGAGCGACATAACCACAGAGAACGCCATGAGTGCTTCATACCATGCCATTGTGGCGCCACTATACTGCATCAGCCGGTGAGAGAGAATCCCGACAGCCCGGATTGACAGCACGCGGGCCGGGTGCGTAGCATCGTGGTCGATGCAGGTCCGCATCTATCAGATGGACAACGGCCCCTGCCCGTACCTGCCGGACCGGCGCTGGGTGACACACGGGTTTTTCGCCCGGCGGGTTCCGTAGAGCCGGTATGAGGAGCTGCTGGCCGGCGGTTGGCGGAGAAGCGGTACGTCGTTCTACCGGAATCAGTGCCCGGGCTGTACCGAATGCACGCCATTGCGCGTTTCGGTAGACACGATCACATCAACCAAGAGCCAGCGCCGGGTGCTCCGCAAGAACGCCGACCTCGCGGTTACCATGGAGCCTGCGGCCTTTGATGAGCCCACTTTTGATCTCTACTCGCGGTATCACGCCCACCAGCATGATCGCGAAGAACCGGTCTCGCGACGCCGGTACCGTCTGTTTCTGAACGAGTCTCCGGTGGATACCCGAATCATGCGATACTTCGACGGCCGACGCCTTGTGGGAGCCGGTTGGGTTGATGTGCTCGCGGACGGCCTCTCGAGCGTCTACTTCGCGTTCGCTCCGGAAGCGGCGCGCCGAAGCCTGGGCACCTTTAGCATATTCGAGGAGGCTTCCGTGGCACGCGAGCTAGGCAAGCGCTTCCTCTACCTGGGA
>CAYTGY010000311.1:0-4403 GCA_964437265.1 uncultured Spirochaetaceae bacterium
GATCTTGTGGCGGCGGATGCAATCACCCAGCTTGCCGTTCAGGCAGCCTACATTGGACGGCCGGTTCCGTCGGTGGATGTAGACGCGTATGAGGCTGAGATTGCGGATCTAGAAGAAGAGATCGACGATCTTGAAGGCCGTGTGGCGTCACTGCAGGCTGAGAACGCTGATCTAGAGGACGACCTGGCTGAGGCTCGGGCGGACGACACTGATCAGCTGGCCAATCTCCGCGAGGAGCTCGCGGCTGCAGAAGCTGAGATCGAAGAGAGGGAAGCCCGGATCGTGACGCTTGAGAATCGCATCGCGCGGCTTGGCGACGCCGTGGCTGCTGACGAAGACGGCGCCGGTCCGGTTGCTCGCGCGCAGAGCGCACGCACCGTAATGCCGGATCCGGAGCTTGCGTCACCAGCGGGCGGCAGCTGGTCACTGACTGATCGTGGCCTTACGCAGAGCAATGCGCAGGCGCTGTTCGGCAAGTATGTAGGCTCCTACTCGCCGCAAGGCGTTGAGCTGGTCTACGGCATCAGCGGTCGTGCGAACGGTGAAGGCTGGAGAGGATTCGGTCTGCACTTCCAGGCAAGCGGCTCTGAGAACCAGGATCGCTACGGATTCGGCGAATCGTACCTGGTATGGGTAACCCGGGATCCGTTGAACCTGGGTACGGATCAGACCTTCATTCAGCTCTACAAGAGCTTTGACGACGTGCGGATGATCCAGCTTGCCAGCAGGGCGATCGACGGCGACATCGCGGACGGCGTGGACGTCAGCGTGCTTGTTGAACGCAGAGCCGGCTCGATCTACGTGATCAATGACGGCGAGGTGGCGCTGCAGTACATGGACGACGCTTTTTACAGCAACGCAACGCAGGTTGCAGTCCGTGCTCTTGGCAACGTTACCATCACCGGCGTAGAACTGCCGCGCTAGCTGACAGTTTCACCAATCGCAGGATATCTGCGATCAAGGGCCCCGCGGTACTCGCAGGGCCCTCTTTTTTTACGTACACTTAACCACCTTGCGTCTCCTGGCGGATACCATGGCAGCGGCCATGGGTGTGACGGACACGATGAAAGGAGTCGATCATGAGACACGGTGTTGCAGTTGCCTTGGTACTTCTCTCCGCGCTACGGCTGGGCGCCGACCCACTGCCGGATCTGTTTGAACAAGCGTTGGCGGTGAACACCACCTATCGCGTGATGGAGATCGACTCGGAGTTGGCGCGGATGCGGTACCAGAAGGGGCAAATTGAGGCGCAGAACGAACGGGACGAACTGGCGGTGGAGAGCTCGTTCCTGCAGGCGCGTGCCGGCGCACGAAGCTCGATGCGCTCGTTCTACAATGCGGTGATCGATGCAGTCTTCAAGGCGGCGACCGCAGAGCTTGGCGTGCGAGCCGCGGAGTTGTCGCTATCCATCGCGCAGAATGCCTACGTTTTCGCGCAGACCCGGTATGAAGGCGGCCTTATCTCAGATGAAGACCTCAAGCAAGCAGAGCTCCAGAGCGATCAGGCAGAGCAGTCGCTCAGACAGGCACAGTACGATCTGGAGGCGGCGCAACGAGATTTGGAGCGGGAGACCGGGCTCTCATGGATGTGGTCGCTGATTCCCGCGGAGCCGGGCTCCGTGATTGCGCCGGATGCGCGGACATACGTGGCGTTGGACCTGGGGCTGCAGTCTTCACGGCTTTCCGTACGCCAGGCGGAGCTGGCGCTGGCGAATGTGCCGGAAAACGCGTCGCGGTACGACAGGCTGACGGCGGAGTCGGAGCTGGAACGAGCGCGAATCAACCTGCAGGAGACGCGCGCCTCGGTGGAAGAAGCGTTCTTCTCCGCGGCACGCGGTCTGGCGCGGGACGAGGAGGCGGCTCGTATAGCGTTTGAGCAGCTTGAGATAGAACGATCGCTTCTTCTGGATTCCCAAGCGCGGTATGACCGGGGGCTGATCACGCGCGCCGCGCGCGACCAGCAACAGATCAAGGTCTACAACGCTCGGTCCTCGTATCTGAGGGCATTGCAGAGCTATCTGAGCGCAATTGTCTCATACGCCGTCGCGGTGGATATGGATCCTTCGGAGGTGCTCTGATGCGGTGCCCGTTCTTGCGACGGACCGTGTTTGCGGCCGCGTTTGGCGGGTGCTTCGTAGCCGCCGGGCTCCCTGCTGCCGGCGATGAGTTTGAAATACTGCTTCGGGAACGGTTGCAGGAGGACGTGAGCTATCAGCAGTCGGTGCTCTCGCTCGAGCAGGCGGAGTTGCGGCGTGCCCAAGTTGCGTACTCGGCGGTTCCGTACCTCTCGGTCTCCTCTTCCGGGTCCATCGCCGGATTTGCAGGCATCGGAAACAGTTCCGCGCCTTCAGACCCATTTGTACCGTCATTCTCCGTTACTCCGTCACTTCGCTTCAGCAATGTGTTGGGCGCGGAGATCTCTGTTGCCACCACGTTCTCCTACTCTGAGGTGGCTGCCGGTTCCGCGGGGCCCGCGGGGCTTGGCTTCGGAACGCCGACGCTGTCCGTGAGTAGAGCCGTTTTCGCGGACACGGTACAGCAGCAGCTATCCGCAGAGGCCGCGTTCATTCGTGCACGCTTGGGGCTGCAAACTGCTGAGCACGCGGTGCGCGACGCGCTCATTGGCGAGATTCTGGACGCGTATCTCGCCGAGCGGTCGTTGGAAGGAAATAGGCAGAACCTGGAAGTGCTGACGTCGCTCTACTCGTCCGCGGTGGATGAAGACTCCCGGCGGACGCTCGAGCGGCAGATCCTTACGGCCAGACGGTCCATTCTGCAGGCCGAGCACCAGGCCGCGAAGGCGGACCGGGTGGTCTCCGCAAATATGGAGACGCTCTATGCAGAGGTCCGGACCTGGCTATCCGACGCGGTCTCCGATCTGCCCGAACCGGGGACGGTTCCGCAGGACGGGCAGAGTATCAGGGCGTTGACGTTGGAGCTGGCGGCGGCTCAGCGCGAGAGCGACCGGTGGTTCCTACCGTTTGTTCCCAATCCCACCGTGACGGCCTCGGTTGGTTTTGACACGGCCACTCAGTCGGTTGAGTGGGGCGTATCGGTGAAGATGGGTGCGACCGTGCTGGACCGGGGCGAACGTGAGGTGGAGGCCGCCGGCCGTCGCGCCGCGGAGCGGATTGCCGAACTGCAGCTCCGGCAAAGTAAAGAAGCGTTGCGCGAGACGGTGAGCGGACTGTGGGGGACACTGCTTGTTCAGCAGATCGATTTGCGTCTTGCGGAGCTGGACCTTGAAGATGCCCAAGCGCAGCTTCGCACCACGGAAAAGCTTCACGATCAAGGCTTTGCCACCGCGGAAGAGCTGATCTCCGCGGAGATCGACGTGAGTCTGAGAGAGCTCTCACTGCTCTCCGCGGAGCATGCACAGCTGACCACGGAGCTCCGGCTTCTGGAGTATTTCTAGCGGCACACTCGTCTTGACAGCCGTGGGCGGCTCGGATAGCCTTCCGGCAAAGAAATGCCGGATAACGGGTTGGAAGCCTATCTGTACGCCCAGAGGTTCTATTTCCTGGCTGAGCAGGCGCTAAACATCATCAAGAAGAGCCTCACCAGGATACTCCGGGAGTACGACCTAAATCACTCTCAGCACCTCATTCTCCTCATCCTGCGCTACGCCGGTATCTCTGGAAACGAGGTGATCAGCACTGACATCGCGTATCTCCTTGGACTTGAGAAGCATTCTATTACAACCGTCGTGGACAAGCTGGTGGAACGGGATCTGGTTGTCCGGGAGCGGAGCAGTGAGGATCGTCGGGTGGTGCGCCTTCGTCTCACGGATTCGGGACAAGAGCTGGCCGCGTCGGTCCAGTCGGACACGATTGCCGCCGTTTCCGTGGTCCCTGAGCACGCCCGGCAGGAGTTTGCGCACACGTGTGACTTTCTCACCACGCTGCGGAGCCACATTGCCGGCGCTACGGAACAACCGGCCGCCGCGTATGCCCGCGCTTACGAGTCACTTCTCCTTCAAGGGCAAGAGGCGTTCGCAAAGAGTGTGGACGTCGGTGCCATTCGGTTCAATCCCGCGGAGTAACGGTCGCCAATGACCGCATGCCCCAAGAAACTCGATTCGCCCTTGACAGCCGTGGTGCTATGGCGCACAATTGTGTTCGATCTCGAACTATTCGCTAGCGATTCATCACGGAGGCGAGCATGGATCAGGCGCACCTGTATCTGGGGGACGAGGCTGTCGCCAGAGGGGCGGCCGACGGCGGTCTGGCAGCTGCATACGGGTATCCCGGTACGCCGTCCACTGAGATACTGGAAACGCTTCTCCGGCCTGAGGTCCACGAGGCGTGGTCCGCTGGACGCTCGTACGTGGCACGGTGGTGCACCAATGAGAAGGCCGCCTACGAGGAGGCGCTCGGCGCATCCATGGCCGGTTCGCGCGCTAT
>CAYTGY010000312.1:0-4381 GCA_964437265.1 uncultured Spirochaetaceae bacterium
CCGGCCATCATGCTCGAGAACGTGTGGGCGACAGATCAACCGCACAATATTCATTGGTACCTCCAGCACCCCTACTATATTCACACCTCCATTGAGACGGCGGACTTCGAGGCTATGGACTCTATCGCCATCATGGGAGAGTCCAGCATTGCGCTCAGTGAGTATCTGGCTCCTGTGGACACACAGGTTCCACCGCTTGCACTGCTTCCGGATGAGATTGAAGAGTACCAGGAGCTGTGGAGTACCCTTGACACGTTTGTGAATGAAGCACTGGTTCGCTTTGTCGTTGGTGACCTTGACGTCAACGCCGATTGGGAGTCGTACGCACTCCAAGTTGAAGCGGCAGGACTGGGTCGCTTCGTTGAGATGAAGCAAGCCGCCTACGATCGCGTCTGGCCGTAATTGGTAGCGCTACGGTACAATACGACGAGAAGACGTCTTTGGGGCGCCCTTCCGGGCGCCCTGTTTTTCTGTTCACATCATCAGGGAGGCCGTTATGTCCCCACATCCAGAACAACTGTTCGGTAACCTTATCACCTACAATCGGGCGGGGTTTCCCTTTGTAGATCGATACTCACAGTTTGGCCTGACGTTCGAGGAGGGCCGCGCACTCGGTTCCGGGGCGCTTCAGGTGCGCTCCGTCGTCGCAAACCAGCCGGCGGCAGACATGCATCTGACGGCATGGTTTGAGCAGGACGGCCGGCTCTTTCCGGTCAAGCGCAGAACGCTTACGAGCCTGCCCTGGGAAGCGGTTGAGGAGGGAGCGGGAGCCGCGCCGGATGGGACGCCCGTTACCGTTCATGCTCGGCACGCCTTTCTGGATGAGGCACGCTGCCTCTCGTCGTTTACCTTCCGTGCTTCTGAGTCTGCGGCGAGGGTGCAGATACGGATTCTGGGGCAGCTCTCTCGCGAGCAAACGGTTGACCCGGATCTGCTATCCAAGTATGGCGCGGGGGATGCGCAGCCGCGCGTGACCTTTGCCTTGACCGACGGGCGCTTGATCACCGGCGGGCTCATGAACAGGGGTGAACCGTTTGTTCCGTCGCCGGCGATTCGGATTACGCCTGTTTCCGGCGTGCCGGTCACACCGGCGGTTTCTGCAACACCGCACTGGATGGGCATGGAGAACGGCGTGCCGGACAAACGCGAACTGCGTGTCGCCGGAGCCGCGCTCTTCTATCACTTTGACGCAGGCACTCTGTCTCTCCAACCCGGTGAGCCGGTGACGGTCACCTTCCTGACCGAGCTCTCGGTACCGACCTTCCTTGACCGGGAGCATCACTGGGACGGTTTTCCGGATGGGCGGACGGCCGGGAGCGACGGCGAAGCTGTAATGGAGGCCGCCGCCGCGAGCCGTGACGCGTTCCTGAAGCGAGTTCGCTGGGACGACCCGCCTGACGTTCCGGCCGCGGGGCTTGCTCAGGCGTGGCGGGCGCGATGGGCGCTCACCCGTACCGGCTATCAGGCAAACGAGCGCGGGGGAGAGTTCGGCCGGCGTGTCGCATCCACCTGTGTTCCCTCCTCCCATGGGTTTACCAAGGCGTTTTTCTGGGACGCTCTGTTCAGCTCGGCCGCCGCATCCCGGTTCGACCCAAAGCTTGCAACGGGGGCAATCCTTGCGCAGTTCGTACGGCAGGACGAGCGAGGCTACTGTCCGGAGCACGGTTTCAACTACCATGTGCCGGGGCGCAACATCATTGGGGCACCGCAGGCGCCGGTGGCCGGCTGGGCGGTTGACAAGTACCTGGCGGCCAACGGCGATGACACGACGTTCCTACGAGAAGTCTATCCAATCCTTGTTCGAAACCACCGCTACTGGCAGGATCTCAGCGACCAGGATCGCGACGGGCTGTCTGAGTGGACGTGGTCGGGGCAGACGGCGGACAACTCGCCGCTCTGGGACGAGGTTGTTCGCCGGTCGGTCTACGCCGGATGCAGTTGGATTCCTCCCATCGCATCAGTTCAGCTCAACTCCTTTCTCTACCGCGACGCGAACCACATCGCGGATTTTGCCCGTCGTCTTGGTCGGGACGAGGAGGCTTCCGCGTATCAAGAGCGCGCTCAGGCGTTACAGGACGCGCTCATGCGAATCTGTTATCTGCCCGAGGAGAAGCGTTTCTGGGACTACAACCACGCGACCGGGCGTCACACCCGGGTCCCCACCTTTTACCTGTGCTGGCCCATCTGGGCCGGGATGGATGTTCCGCACGAGACCCGGCGCGATCTTATTGAGAACGTGTTGCTCGACCCGGAGCAGTTTTTTGGTCCGGTTCCCTTCCCCTCGGTCGCGTACAATCATCCTGCATACGAACCGGCCGGTTACTGGCGAGGCAAGGCGTGGCCGCAGATCACCTACTGGCTCCTGGAGATGCTGGTCGCCGAGGGGTACGTGAAGGAGGCTAATGAGGCCGCGCGTCGCTTCCTCGCCGTCTACGACAGGGAGGACTCGTTCCCAGAGAACATCTCGACCGATCCCTCCGACCCCCACGGGGCAGGTGTACAGGACTACAACTGGGGTGTGGCTGCCTACTACCTGATCGCGACTGGTGCGTATCTGTCGGAGTAGGAGGGAACCGTGAATAGGAGCGCAGGGAATGCTCTTTCACATCGGAGACGACATTGGGACGAGGAACCGGACCTCGTTCAGCACCTGCTTGAAGTATTGACTGCAATTCAGGATGGAGACCATGGAACTGAAGACGTACGACGAGAGACGGTTTGACGAGAATGTGGACGCGATGCGCAGGCTCGCCGAGGGTGAAAAGCGGGTGCTCGTCCGTGCCCACTGGCGCGAACCCGGAATGGAGCTGAACCAGGTTCGGTTCCGGCATGACTTTGAAGCTGAGGTCGATCACTACGTGCGTCAATTCAACCAGATGGCCAATGCGATGGGCGAAGGGTTTGACAACGTCCCGTTTTTCCGCGTGGATTTTGGTCGCATGGCGTGGCTGATGTCGGTCGCGTACGGGTCTGAGGTGATAGAGGTGGGGAAGTTGCTGAACACCAAACCTCGGTACACTTCGTTGGAGCCCATAGCAGATCTTTCTCCGCCCAAGCCCGTGCACGAGCACGGTTTGTACCCTGAGATCACTAAGCGGATGCAAGAGATCGAGCGGCGCTTCGGACCGGTGCCGTTTGTCCCGAGCGACACGCAGTCGCCTATTGACGTTGCGACGGAGGTGGTCGCCACCGAGCCGTTCCTGCTCGGGCTCTACGACGCGCCGGACCTCGTGCACAAGCTGCTCAAGATGCTCGCGGCCTCGATCGGCGACATCCTCGAATACCAGGCGTCGGTGGTCACGAACTGGATCGGTTACGGGCACGACTATCCGCTTCCGGTGGGAGTGCACCTGAGCGACGACAACGCGGCGTTCCTGTCGCCCGAGGTGTATCAGGAGTTCGCCGCCCCAACGATCGAAACGCTTGCCGACCGGTTCGGCGGTGTCACGCTCCACTGCTGCATGGGCTACCAGCAGAACCTCGAGGTCATGAGCAACGTGCGAGGATTCCTGGGCTTCGATCCGCAGCCCGGGTACAACGATCGCGGCACGATCCTCTCGGCGATACTCGACCGCGGATTCTGGCGAATCTTCAGTGTCCCGGAGGGTAGTGATCCTCTGGCTGTCTACGAAGAGGCGATCGATCAGGCCCATGGCCGCGCCGGGCTCCTGCTCGATGTTCACGGATCCGATCGCGACGCCGCGCTTCGCCTCGCCGACCAGGTACGAAACTACGCTGAGAAACGGGAGCGCGAGTAATGGCCGGCAAACCTCATCCCTCACGACCGAATATCCTCTCTTCGGCTATTATGACCTGGCCCGAACGACTCCGGCAGTACGGCTATCACACCGCGCTTGTGGGCCGAATGCACTTTCAGGGGCCGGACCAGTGGCACGGCTTCGAGACCACCTTCGAAGAGCTGCGGCATTGGCGCGAGGGTCGCCCGGTTCGGCATCCACGTTCGTGCACTACCGCGACGAGCTTGTCTGCGATCGTGGAATCGGTTTCCTGCGCGAACAGGCGAAGCTCCAGGCCGCAACCGTCCCCGGGTCGGCCTCGTCTGGACACCGGCCTTTTGCCGCAGTCGTCGGTTTCTACAATCCGCACCCTCCCTACATTGGTCAGAAGGAGCGCTTTGACTACTACCACAAGCGAGTCGAGGTGCCGGACGAGCAGCTGAACAGCATGCCGCCCTACCTGGCCGAGTACTACGCGACGTTCCGCAACTGGGAGAACCCGGCACCGATAGAGGCCGAGGCCAAGCGACGGGCGATTGCTGCGTACTACGCCAACGTCGAACACGCGGATGAGCAGCTTGGCCGTCTACTCGACGTGCTCGACGAGACAGGTCTTGCGGAGTCGACGTTCGTGGTCTACGTCT
>CAYTGY010000313.1:0-3755 GCA_964437265.1 uncultured Spirochaetaceae bacterium
AGCATCCGCAGCAACGGCCGGGCGAATCGGCCCGTGATCGCATGGTCAGCTCCGCGGTCATGCATAGCGCTCACCCTTCGTGCTCGTGGACACGGGCTCCACCATAACCACACGGTCACATGCTGCGAGCGTACTCCTGCGATGCGCCACAACCAGGATCCCCACGGACCGGGAGAGACGACGAAGCTCCTCCCAGACCCCCACCTCCAGCAGTGAATCCATCTCAGCCGTCGGTTCGTCCAGCACGATGTACCGGCTACCGGCCACCAGCGCCCGGGCAATCGCGATTCTTGTCCGTTCGCCACCGGAAACCGTTACACCGTCTTCACCAACGTGGTGGTCCAGCCCGCGCGGAAGCCGCGCAAGAAACGGCTCAAGACCGGCGGCGGTCACCGCATCAACGATCCCCTCCGAGGACGCGTCAGGATTCGCCAGACAGATATTCTCTTTCAGTGTGCCGGAGAAGAGGTACGGACGCTGCGGTAGATAACTCACCCGGTGGGCAATCTCCTCCCGGCACAGAACGGAAAGGTCTGTACCGTCAACGCGAACTGCTCCGGCCTGCGGAGCATACAGGCCAATCGTCAGCTTCGCGACGGTGCTCTTCCCGGCCCCACTCGGCCCGGCAAGCCCAACAATCTCTCCCGGGCGCACGACAAGCGAAAACCGGTCAAGGACCAGCCGGTCCGGGACTCCGGGATACGCGAACCGAACATGCTCCATTGCCAATCCGGTCTCTCCGGAACGCTCGGGGTCGGCCTGTGGCCCGGCACGGTGGGCATGGACAGCGTGCTGCTCGTTCACGAACTCCTGAATCGTCCGTTTTGCCTGTCGCCCAATTGCGCCGGCGAAGAAGAAGGCTCCCACCAGGTTGATGGGGCGGGTCAGCTCAACTGCGATGAGCGGCATTGCAAACGCGATACCCGCCGGGAGCGCACCTGCTTGATACCGGGCAATCCCAAGCGCGGTGCTCACCGCTACAACGGTCAGCGAAAAGAACAGCTCCACCAGCAACAGCGCCAGTTGATTGGTCGCAAGAAGCCGAATGGTCCGCGAACGCAGCTCTGCGCTCCGCCGGGTTAGCATTTCCCCGTATGTGGCGATCCGGGAGAAGATCGTGAGCGTAGTGAGACTGCGAAGGCTCTCCAGGTAGAGCGCGCCCAGCTCCGCGGACGCCTGCGTGTAGCGACGGCCCACGGTTCGGAATCGTTGCTGCACCATCCCCAAGAGCACCGGTACCACCGGAAGAATCGCCAGGAGAAGAAGACCGGTACGAACGTCCACTGAGATGAGATAGCCGACGACGGCCGCGGGCGCCAGCAGCCCTATGAACAACTGCGGAAGGTAGAGCGAAAAGAACGGGTCAAGCGCCTCGACTCTGTCGTTCAGGAGCGCGTGGATGGTGCCCACACCACGGCTTCGTACAAGGTCGGCCCCACCGCGCCCAACCGCGCGAAAGAGCGCTTCGCGGGCGTGAAGACGTGCGCGTAGCGAGATTCGTCCCCCCAGGAACCCAGCAACGACCGCAAGCGCCGCTCGAACAGCCAGCAGCCCAAGGACCGCGGCCGGGACGGCGACGGCTGCTCCCTGGACACCGGCATACGCCCAGCCTCCCAACGTCGCGTAGAGCGCGACATTCGCGCCGGCAGCAACAACGCCAAGCACGAGCACCGCACAGGTGAGTCCTTTCGGCGCACGTACGCGGAATTCTCCTCCACGACGATGCGCGCCCCCACGTTGCCGGTGGCCTCCAGCGGGTGAAGCATAGGTCTCCGGTCGGTAGGTTGGAGCAACGGCCATCACCACGACCTTGGTGACCAGAACGGCAGCCAGGACGGCCCTGAGCGCAGGGCTTTCCGTGCCGAAGACGGCGAACACTCCAATCGCAGCGGCAGCCACGGCAACGCTCACCACTTTGGTGCGCAGCGCGAAGCCCTTACCCTCTCGAATCCGGACGATCGCCGGACCGAACCGCGGGTGTTCGGTCAGTCGGCGATGCAGACGCTCGGACGAATGGAGAAAAAGCCCCGCGGCAACCAGGAGAAAGGGTGTGGTGGGCAGAACGGGCAGCAAAACGCCCACAACACCAAGCGTGGTGAAGAGCAGCCCCAACATTATGAGCAGGGCTCGCACCGGCGAACACCTGCGTCCTGAAACCGCCGATGCCGACCGCGGTGCGCGCTGAGCTTGTGAGCGTTTGCGATCTGCGGAGCCTCCGCATCCGTGATACTTAACCATGACGTACTTTGTTAGAAGCGACTAACTTTAGCATACAGCCTCCCCTCGCGCAAGCGGTGCCTCCGCCCCTCCGGCCGCATTGCCCCTTCCCGCGCAGCGCGGTATTGTTACCCCCGTCATGAGCACAGCAAAGATTCGCGTTCCGGATGGTGACAAGATTGGCCTCAAGGATGGAGAGCTGCAGGTCTCCAATCACCCCATCATTGCCTACATTGAGGGCGACGGCACCGGCCCGGACATCTGGGCGGCCTCACAGCGCGTTTTTGACGCCGCGGTGACAAAGGCGTACGGCAACCGTAGGCACATTGCGTGGATGGAGGTGTACGCCGGAGAGAAGGCGAACGAGGTGTACGGCCGTCAGGTGTGGCTTCCGGAGGAGACACTGGATGCGCTGCGCGAGTACCTGGTTGGCATCAAGGGTCCGCTTACCACGCCGGTCGGCGGTGGCATTCGTTCCATAAATGTGGCCATCAGACAGCGGCTTGATCTCTTTGCCTGCGTTCGCCCGGTGCGATACTTGACGGGGGTGCCCTCCCCGGTCAAGCAACCCGAGCTGATAGATATGGTGGTGTTCCGGGAGAACACGGAAGACATCTACGCCGGCATCGAATACCAGCAGGGTTCGGATGAAGTCCGCTTGCTGATTGGGCTGCTGAAAGAACGATTTCCTGACGCGTATGAACGCATCCGGTTTCCTGAGACCAGCGGCATTGGGATCAAGCCGGTATCTCGCGAAGGCACTGAACGGCTGGTGCGCGCAGCCATCAACTTCGCCATAGACCGGCACCAGCCCACCGTCACGCTGGTGCACAAGGGAAACATCATGAAGTACACCGAGGGGGCGTTCCGCGCCTGGGGGTATGAGCTGGCGGAGCGCGAGTTCGGCGCAACGCCGCTTGACGGCGGGCCATGGATGACGTTGGAAAACCCAACCGGGGGGCCACGAATCACCATCAAGGACGTGATCGCTGACGCCATGCTCCAGCAGATCCTCACTCGTCCTGCGGAGTACAACGTGATCGCCACGCTCAACCTCAATGGAGACTACATCTCAGACGCATTGGCGGCTCAGGTGGGCGGAATCGGCATTGCCCCGGGAGCAAACATCAACTATGAGACCGGCCACGCGGTCTTTGAGGCCACGCACGGGACTGCGCCCAAGTACGCCGGTCAGGACAAAGTCAATCCGTCGTCGGTCATTCTCTCCGGGGTGATGATGTTCCGCCATCTGGGATGGGACGATGCCGCGGAGTTGATTGAGCTCGCCATGGACAAGGTGATTGCACACAAGCGCGTGACGTACGATTTCCACCGCTTGATGGACGGCGCCACGTTGCTGTCTACCAGCGAGTTCGGTACCGCGCTGATAGAAGCCATGTAGCGCCTCAGCGCCGGTCGAGCTCCCGGCGCAGCTCCATGATCTGCCGGCCCGGGGCAACACCGGTGGGACAAACCCGGCTACACGCAAAGTGCTGCTCGCACGCGGCCACGCCGTCCGGCAGCGCCGCGCGTTCCAG
>CAYTGY010000313.1:3765-4372 GCA_964437265.1 uncultured Spirochaetaceae bacterium
ATCTCCGTTGCGCGTTCCGGGTACGCCTTTCGCGTGCGATTGATCGCCGCCAGCGCCGCCGGTCCCTGAAACTTCGCCGTGACCGGACAGGCGGCGATGCACAGTCCGCACTCAATGCAGAGCGACAGCCGATATGCGTCCCGCCCCGTGGACGGGGGGTCCAGGGGCTCGTGATGCGGCGCCCCCTCAGGGAAGCTCTCCGCCACCCCTGAGGTGTCCACCACCAGGTCCCCGATCACCGGGAATCCGGCCAACGGGTCAAGCCGAAGCCGGAGGGTGCCGGGGCCCGCGTCCTCCTCCTGAGTGTCACCGGAAAGCTCCGCCGCCTGAGCCACAGTCGTGAGACACGCCAATCGCGGGTGGCCATAGACCATGGGGCCGCCCGTACCGCAGGACCCGTGGTGGCAGCTGTGACGGTAGGCGAGTGAGCGGTTGCGCTCACGACGGATGGTCTCCAACAGATCAACCACCGTGGTGGTGTCTTCCGCGGTGAGGTGGTACTCCCGCTCACCAATGATCACGTGCACCGTGCGTGTCACGCCGGACCTTCCTGTGCAAAGCGGAACGCCCGGTGCGAAGGAAGCGGTCCCTCTGCGCTCGTGGACGG
>CAYTGY010000314.1:0-4358 GCA_964437265.1 uncultured Spirochaetaceae bacterium
GCTCTTGGCTACACGATGGTCTACGGAATCATCCAGCTGATCAACTTCGCACACGGTGAGATCTACATGATTGGGGCATTCACCGCACTGGTTATGACCAGCGTGTTCACCATCCTGGACATGCCGTTCTTTGCCATCGTGGCTCTAGTGTTTCTCATCTCAGTGGTCTGGTCCGCAATGTACGGCTATACCATGGACAAGATTGCCTACAAGCCGGTCAGGAACGCGCCGCGGCTTTCCGCTCTGATCAGCGCAATCGGGATGTCGATGTTCCTGCAGAACTACGTCCGGCTGGCGCAGACCAGCGATTTCCTGCCGTTCCCGGATCTTCTGCCGGAGCTCGCCTTTCTGGACAGCGTTGCCGGCCTCACCTCCTCACAGTTCGTGATCTTCATAACCACGGCGATTGTCATGGTGATTCTCACCGTCCTTATCAAGTTCACGCGAATAGGAAAGGCGATGCGGGCAACCGCCCAAGACCGCATCATGGCCAAGTTGGTAGGCGTGAACGTCAACCGGATCATCTCGATGACGTTCATCATCGGCTCCGCAACTGCGGCAATCGGCGGGATCCTGATCAGCTCCCACGTTGGCCAGATCAACTTCTACATAGGGTTTCTGGCCGGGATCAAGGCGTTTGTTGCGGCCGTTCTTGGGGGAATTGGCAGCATACCCGGTGCAGTGCTCGGTAGCTTTGTTCTGGGATTGAGCGAAAGCTACGCCGCCGGATACATCTCCAGCGACTATGAGGACGTGTTCGCCTTCATCATCCTTGTGGGTATCCTCATCTTCAAACCGTCAGGCATTCTTGGCCGCGAGGCCACGCAGAAGGTGTAGCCATGAAGGTTGCCAAAGAGATCCGTTGGTCAATTCTCACTGCAGTCTGGTTGCTGGTTCTCACATTCCCATTGATGGTGATCCGGGTGAACACCATCACGGACACCATCGAGTGGCGCTGGGAGCGGCTCCTCCTGGTGGGCGTCGGCGGCGTGGTTGTTACCTTCCTGTGGCGCTTTGTCCAGGCGCGGCAGGCCGAACGGGGCTCGCGAACGGGTGCCGGCCCGGCATCTCCGGGGCCTGCCGCCGGGTTGGCCGGGCACGGTGCGGAGAACCCGGAGAAACTCCGGATTACGGACCGACTCCTTGCCCGCCTCAACCTCAGCCGGAAGAAGCTGCGTAGCAAGACAGTGACCGTCCCGGCGATTGTCCTGATCCTTGTGGCCGCCATCGTGTTTCCGCTCCTGACGTCCATCTACCAGGTCAATATCATGATCTCCGCGCTGATCTACGTGATTCTGGCGCTGGGACTCAACTTGGTTGTCGGCCTGGGAGGGATGCTCCATCTGGGCCACGCGGCGTTCTTCGCATTTGGCGCATACACCTACGGCCTGCTCTACGTGAACTTCGGGATTGGGTTTTGGGTCTCTATCCCCATCGCCGCGGTGGTCGCGGGGCTGGCGGGGTTACTGTTAGGCATCCCGGTGCTGCGCCTGCGCGGTGACTACCTGGCGATTGTTACGCTAGCGTTTGCGGAGATTGTTCGAATTGTGCTCAACAACTGGAGCTCGTTCACCAACGGCCCGGGCGGGATCAAGCGGATCCCGCGGCCACCGCTGTTCGGCGTCGATTTCGACCTCACCGGAGCAATTCGATACACGTACTTCATTGCCCTTGGGATGGTTATCGTTGCCATATTCATTGTGCACCGTCTGGAGAACTCCCGACTCGGGAGGCAGTGGGTGGCCATGGGAGAGGATTCGATTGCCTCACGCGCCATGGGTGTGAACACAACCCGCGCAAAACTCGCTGCGTTCGTGCTGAGCTCGATGCTCGCCGGAGTGGCGGGCGTGGTCTTCGCCGGCAAGACAACCTTCATCAACCCGGCGAGCTTCACCGTGTGGCAGTCGGTCCTGATCCTGAGTGCCGTTGTGCTGGGCGGGATGGGGTCCATTCCGGGCGTTGTGGTGGGTGCACTCATCCTCATGCTGCTCCCGGAGTACCTCCGTGCGTTCGCGGACTACCGGTTACTGATCTTTGGCGGGCTGCTGGTGGTGATGATGGTCTTCCGGCCGGGAGGCATTATTCCCCGGCGGCGTAGGCTGTACCGAGTACAGGCTAAGGAATCTGAAGCCGTGGAGGAGCAATCATGACGGTGCTTCAGACCACGGGTCTCTCCAAAGACTTTGGCGGTCTCCGAGCGGTGGACCACGCGGACATCACCATCAACCAGGGCGAGATTGTGGCGCTCATTGGCCCAAACGGCGCGGGAAAGACCACGTTCTTCAACTGTGTCACGGGCATGTACGTTCCCACCTCCGGAGCCGTAGAGATCACTCGGCCGCGGAGGGGCCACCAGCCCGCGTCCGGCCATCCTCAATCGTTGGTCGGCGTGAAACCGGACAGGATCACCAAGATGGGACTGGCCCGGACATTCCAGAATATCCGGCTCTTTCCCAACATGACGGTCCTTGAAAATGTGATGATTGGCAGGGATCCACAGCTTCGCGCCGGAGTTCTGGGTGCAATCTTCCGCGACCCGCGAACACGCGCGGAAGAGCAACAGGTGATAGAGGATGCGTATCAGATCCTCAAGAAGATTGGCATTGAGCGCTTTGCCAATGAGCTGGCCTGTAACCTTCCCTACGGTGCACAACGGCGACTGGAGATAGCCCGAGCCCTGGCGACCGAGCCGTTCCTGTTGTTGCTTGACGAACCGGCGGCGGGCATGAATCCGCAAGAGACCCGGGCGCTGGATGATTTGATTGTGCGGTTGCGCGACACGGAGGATCTCACGATCTTTCTCATTGAACACGATATGAGTCTGGTCATGCGGCTCTCAGAGCGCATCTATGTCATGGACTACGGCAAGGTTATTGCCGGCGGGACTCCGGCGGAGATTCGCAAGGACCCGCAGGTGATCAAGGCATACCTTGGGGAGGACGTCGATGCTTGAGCTCGCGGGCGTGAAGACGTACTACGGCAGCATCCAGGCGCTCAAGGGGATTGATCTCACGGTCAACGAGGGGGAGATCATCACCCTGATCGGTGCAAACGGCGCCGGAAAGACCACCACGCTTATGTCCATCTCCGGGATTGTCCCACCCAAAGAGGGGACCATCACGTTCAGCGGGGAGGAGATCCAGCGCCTGGAACCTGATGCGATTGTGGCCAAGAGAGTCATCCAGGTACCGGAGGGACGACACATATTCCCCGGCCTGTCCGTGCAGGAGAACCTGGACATGGGAGCGCTACTCCGGCGTGACGCGGACGGGATCAGGAAAGACCTGGAGTACGTCTTTGAGCTCTTCCCTATCCTGGCGAGACGTCGCGGGCAGGCAGGCGGAACGCTCTCCGGCGGCGAGCAGCAGATGCTGGCGATCAGCCGTGCATTGATGGCCAGACCACGGCTGCTCCTCCTTGACGAGCCGTCACTCGGCCTTGCGCCGTTGATCGTGCAACAGATCTTCGAGATCCTCGCCAAGATCAATCGTGAGAGCAAGACCACCATCTTCCTGGTGGAGCAGAACGCCAATTTGGCACTGCGTCTTGCGCACCGAGGATACGTCATGGAAAACGGTGCCATCACTATGGCGGATACCGCCGCGGCGCTCCTGGAAAGCGAACAGGTGCAGTCCGCGTACCTGGGGGTGTGAAATGACTGTAGCAAGCGTCATGACCAGAAACCCGTTTACCGTGAGAGACAGCGACGGGGTGACGGACGCACAGGCGCTGATGCGTCGAGAGAAGGTCCATCTGCTGCCGGTGCTCAACCATGCCAAGAAGCTGGTGGGGATTGTGAGCGAGAAGGATCTGCTCTACGCCTCCCCATCGCCGGCATCCACCCTTGACGTCTATGAGATGGCCGGCCTCCTGGCGAAGCTCAAGGTAGAAAAGGTGATGACCCGTGAGGTCCACTCCGTGACTCCGGAAACCCTGGTTGAGGACGCCGCCCGGGTGATGGTGGACAACCAGATCACCGGCGTTCCGGTGATGGACGGTGACGTCCTGGTGGGCCTGGTCACGGAGAACGACCTGTTTCGCCTGCTGATCGACCTGTTCGGAACCCGGGAGTCCGGAGTGCGAGCAACGCTTCGCGTCCCGGAACGTCCCGGCGAGCTTGCGGATATGGCACAAGCGGTGACCAAACAAGGCGGGAACATCATCTCGCTGGGGACCTTCCCGGGAAATGACGTCAACAACGCCGTCTGCATCCTCAAAGTCAATGACATCACCAAGGACAAGCTACTCGCGGTCCTCGAGCCGTTGGTGATTGAGGTGATGGACGTCAGAGAGGCGTAGGCAATAAAAACTGCTGCCGAAATTGTGGAAACGGTGTTTTGACCGCCGGCGGCCGAAAA
>CAYTGY010000315.1:0-4339 GCA_964437265.1 uncultured Spirochaetaceae bacterium
CTCACCACGTACGGTAGACAGACCTTGTCGTACAACACGTAGAACCGATACCTCTCTTCCTCCTTTGCTTTTCGATATAGCTTCCGCTGCAGATTCCGGACTCGCTCGTCGTCAGTCATTTCGCTGTTCGTGCTGAACGTGCCGAAGAGCTGGTCGTCCAGATCGTTGCGGTCGGTGATGACGACCAGCGTCGGGTTCTCCATCGCCTCATGCTTGACGATCTTTCCGGAATAGAACGCCATGGACAGGCTCTTGCCCGACCCTTGCGTATGCCAGACGACACCGATCCGCTGATCGCCGTCGGGGGAGCTGGCCTCGACCGTGCAATCGACCGCCTTGTTGACGGCCCAGTACTGGTGATAAGCCGCCGCCTTCTTGGCGATGCTCCTGCCGTCATCCTCGAATGTCACGAAGTTCAGCCCGTAGTCTAAAAACCGCTGCCGCTCAAAGATGCCTTTGACCAGCACTTCGAGTTGCACCGATCCCTTGGGGGCCAGCGCATCGCCATTGATGGTCCGCCACGGCTGAAAGCGATCCCAGCCGGACGTGAGCGTCCCCGCCTTGGCGCCGTAGCCGTCGGAGATCACCAGCGCCTCGTTGAACACGAACAGGCTCGGAATGTCCGTCTTGTAGGTCTGTAGCTGGTTGAAGGCGTGGCGGATGGTCGCCTTCTCCTCGGCCGGGTTCTTCAGTTCGATCACGCCAAGCGGCAGCCCGTTGATGAACACCATCGCGTCCCGGAGCCGGCGTGTCAACACCACCTGCGCGTAGTCCTCGCGTTCCGGCGCTTCGCCGTCGGGGGCAATGATCGGGCCGTGGATGTACTCGTATCCCAACTCGCGGAAGTAGTCTACGGTCACGGTCTCAAGGTGAAATTCGTCCATAGGAACCATCAGGAGATCATTTCCATCAAGACGTCGCGAAACACGCGAAAGCTCCTGGATCGATTTGAGTCCGGCTGCCAGTGGCCGGCCACCGCTCGGGCCGCCTCGATTTTGCGCAGCCCGGTCTGGAAGTACTCGGCACGCTGTAACACGCGTTCAAATGCTTCCCACGTGCCGCCCTTGATCGCATCAGGGTCGCGATAGTTGGCCTGGTTGGGAATCACCTTGGACACCCTCGGGTACGCAGCGCGAACTGCATCCCAATCGCCAAAGAACCACGCCTCCAGTTCTTCAATCGCCAGTCGGTTCACTACCTGATACGTTGGACCACCGGCCTGACTGCGAGTCCGCAGTCCTGAACCCCCTGTGTCAGGATAGTTGTCGCGTAGCCCATCGCACTACCGCCCCGGGTTAACCCGGGGCGCGACGGGGCGCAGCACCGCTTCCATTGAAGCTTCCTCAACTAACAGTTCAATGTGCGACACCGCCACTATGCGCGTCCCCGTGTGGTGGGAGCACCAGCGTTCACCAGTGGATCGCCCATGCCCAGGTGGCCTTCCATCCAGAGCTGTCCCATCAATGCCCCGGCGTCAACAGATTCCGGGATGCCCTTGATGTCCGCCGCCCGTGCAACCTTGGTATAACCGTTCTCATTGCGATAAATCACCCGGACCTCCTCGGGCCGCAATGCGTTGAGAAAGAACGGGGAATGGGTTGTCACTAACAGTTGTGAACGCGCCGACGACGCCCGGCATTCCTCGGCCAGTTCGGGCAGTAACCGGAGATGCAGAAAGTTCTCCGGCTCCTCAATGCCAATGAACTGCGGCGGCTCGGGGTCCATCAGGACTACGAGATAGCAGAGCATCTTTAATGTCCCGTCGGAGACGTACCGAGATTGGACGGGCCGATCGAACGGGGCGTCCCTGATCTGAAGCAGCAGTCGCCCATCCTGCATTGGCTCAGCGGTAACCGTTTCCAGTCGGGGAACCCGCGAACGGAGCGTTGCGAATATCTCATCCAGCCGGCCAGGATGCTGTTCCTTGAGATATTGGACGACGTTGGGCAGATTGTCACCGGTCTTGCTTAGCCGCTCCTGCGGTCCCGCTTCCGGCTGGCCGCGCGTCGCCTCGATACTTAGATAGGAGACGTACCAACCGGTAATGAACTCGCGTAACGCCGCCACCCGCGGGTGCTCCGCGAATTGGCCGAGTGTGTTTACGGCAATCAAGTCCGGCGAACGAAGCGGAGTCTCCACGCGCTGGTCCTGTTCATCCGGCATCTCACCGCTGGCCGCCCGGCCTTGGCCGTCGCGATACTCCAGGAATCGGAACGGCTTCCCGTACTGCCCCCGTCGCCACTGTAACCACTCTTCTTGCACAAACGGTCCTCTGCTCCCTTCATCGATGGCGAGATGATAGGTAATGAGGGGGCTGCTTGGCTGCTCGCGATACTTAATCTCAACTACCACCGGGCCGTCTTGTCCGCGCGTCTTCAGCTCTCGCGCCCGACCGCGCCGGTCCCAGGCGTGGCGGAGGCCGTACTGGAAACACTCGGACAGAAAGTTGAACACATCAAAAACCGTCGATTTCCCGCTGCCGTTGGGACCAAGCAGCACGGTCAACGGCGTGATACTCTTCAACTCAACATCCTGCAGCGCGCGGTAGTTCCGGACCCGGAGCTGCTCGATACGCGGCGGCGGTTGCGGCCGGTCCTGAGTCTCAAGGTCTTTCTGGTTCATGGTCATAATCTGATCCTCGGCCTGCTGGTCGCATCTTTGTCGCCATTGTCTGAATACACTATCGACAAAACGACCGCAAGGATTGCCAGACCCCGGAGACATCGGGTGAGCTTCAAAACCCCGTCTAGTGTGCACTCTTTTTCGCGACGCTCAATCCCTTGGACGCCTAACGTACACGCAGACGGCTTCGGCTGGATCAATCGACCGTTGAGGTGCTCGGATTCGAGTAAGCTACCGTAGTCTGTGGTCCCGCTCTTGACTCGCACTCCGTCGGACCTGGAAGTCATGAGTCGACCTCCTCCGGGTCCAACTGCTTCACGAGCTGTACCATTGCGTTGTAGTGCGGCTCGTCCATAGATCGTACAAGTGCCATCACGTCTTCCAACACCGGCTTACACTCGGATAGCGCTGATGGATCGTGCGACGGGACGAGGTCGCTTCCATGAGATTGAGTGTGCAGGAATCGCAAAATTCGTGTCTTCTTGCTCTCGTCGAAATCGACAATCTGAAGTGCCTCGTATAACTCCCCCGACTTCTGGGGCACCTTGAATGCAAGGAACGCTTCGAGTAGTCGCCTGGCTATGTTCGGGACGTGGTAGTAGTCTTCGAAGCTCCCAGCGGGCGGAGCCGACCATACTCGATACACACACGCGAAGAGATAATGGTACTCAGACTCGTACTTCTCCAGGAGCGGGTCCAACGGCGCGATCGAGGATGACCGCACGCCGCAGTCTGAAACGCATTGCAGCATGTAGAATCGGGCTGGCCGCTTCGTTGCGTCCTTCTTTCCTTGACCCTTGAGTCTGTGAAACCAGTTCCGCGTCTGCCGGAAGAGCCCAAAGTTGTGGGTGAAGAGAACGAACTGGCTCGCGCCAATGGTTTTCTGCCGAATCACGCCAAACGCCAGGAACAGCGCATTGGCGTCAAGGCTGGACACCGGGTCGTCGAGCACGACGACGCCATTCGCCAGGTCGAAGTCTCGCCCTTCGAGTGATTTCAGGAAGTAGAGCAGCGCAATCGCGGTCATCTCGCCTTCACTGAGCATCTGGGCTGGCTCGCCGTTGCGCGTGATGGTGTAGCCCGTATCTTTCACCGCCAACTGCAACTCGCCGTGCCCGAGGTATTGCCGCAGGTCGTTGTTCAGGTCTTCCGCCGGCTGGCGATGCTCGATGATCTCTTCCTCGATCTCCTTGATCTTTGCAGCAAGCTCATCGGATTCATCCTTTGCCGCCTTCGATTCGGCCGAGGCCGTCTGCACCGCATCCTGCAGGCGTTTGAACTCATCGATGTCCGCCGCGATCAAATCCATTGCGAGTCGTTGGCGCGCGGAGCTGACCCGAGTCTCGAAACCTTCCGACGCCTGGTTGTGCTTGCGGATGACCTTGTTTACCGTCTCAACAGCGTCCGAGTCGATCTCGGGAACAGCTACGTCCATCGGCAAGGCCTCGAAGGCCTTTTCCCGCTTCTTCCCCAAGGCGTCGCCCAACGATTTCACGAAGCTCGCAGCCACATCCACGGCCTTCCGTAGAGCACTTTCGACGGTGTCGTATTCCGCGGCGATGTCGTCGTAGAACTCAGCCCGACTGGGCAGCTTCAGTTGCGATGCCTGATTCCGGATCGAGTCCATCTTCGTAATCTTGTCGTCGATCTCTCGCATGAACTGCTCATATTCGGCGCTGAAATGCGCCTCCAAAACCGCGAGCCGTCCTTCTGGAAG
>CAYTGY010000316.1:0-4321 GCA_964437265.1 uncultured Spirochaetaceae bacterium
GTAATGGGGCTGGCGGTCTACTTCCTGGAATACTATCTGCAGGTGGACTCCATGTTCCTGCTCCTGGTTCCGGTGTATGCGGGGATGCTCGCCGTCATGCCGTTCATCTGGATGGTGAGCGAGCGGGTTGGCAAGCGGAACACCTACCTGCTTGCCGGCGTGCTCTGGCTGGGTGCATTTGCGGTGATCCCGTTTCTCACCCCCGGGGGCTCGTATTTTCTAGTTGCGCTCTTTGGCGTGCTCTTTGGGGTGAGCATGTCCACCGTTCAGGTCATGGTCTTTGCCATGTTCCCGGACATCCCGGACGCGGATGAGCTCTTCTCCGGCCGCCGTCGCGAGGGGGTTTTCAGCGGCATCTTTGCGTTCTTCCGCAAGGCCGGAAGCGCGGTGACGCTGTTCATCATTGGGACCGCGTTACAGCTCTTGGACTACGCGCAGCCGCTTGACACCGTGGTTGACGGCGTGACGGTCCCAGTGCCACAGACACAGGGACAGCTCTTCGGCACTGGGATCCGCGTGATCTTTGTAGCGCTTCCGGTGTTCTACGGCATCATTGCGCTCATAGCCGCCACGCGGTATCCGCTCACCGCAGACCGGGCGGAGCGCCTCAAGGCGTACCTCGCCCGCGCACGCGAGGCGGGCCTCACCGCGACAGAGGGCGCGGCGGTGACCGGGACCGGCGCCGCGGCAGCCAACATCGGCCCGGGGCTGGACGCAGAGCGCGTCAGGCTCCAGAACGAATTGGAGTAGCACCATGCCTGCATCGACCCGGAACACAACGGCAACCATCAGCATCGCCTTCCGGTTTCACGTCAACTTCTACCACTCCTACCGCGGAGACAGCCTGGATGAGCGCGGGATTGGCCCGGATATCCGGATCATCACCGCCATTCTGGATGCGCTTGACCGGCTGAACGCTCTAGGTGTGCCGGTGCGCGGGACGTGGGACATTGAGAACTACTACTCGCTGGAACAGTACATGCCGCGCCACGCTCCTGAGCTGATTGAGCGGATCGCCATGCGCGTGTCCGCCGGGCATGATGAAGTGGAGCTGATGTCCTACAACAACGGGATCATCTCCGCGCACACCGGTGAGGAGTTCGACCGCGCAATGGAGTGGGCGGTGAGCAATCCGGCGGGCTCAGGTTTGGTGGACCGGTTTGGCGAGCGCGCACGGATTGTCCGGCCGCAGGAGTGCATGATCACGCCGTCACAGTTTGCCCGCTACCGGGCGGTGGGCGTTGAGGCGGTGAGCATCTACTACTCCGCGCTGCCGTTCAACGGCTTCAGCACCTTTGTCCCTCCGCTTCCGTTCGCCGCGCGGTACAACCCGCTCACGCTCACCGCGCCGGGTGTGGACGGATCGGTCACGCTGATCCCGGCGTACAACCACGGCGATGTGGCGGACCACCTGCCGGGCCTGCGCAGCTGGGTGCGGAGCATGCGCCGCCGGCAGCTCCGTGAGCCGGAGCCGCGGGACCTGCTGCTGCTCATTGACATGGACGCCGATGACGCCTTCTGGGAAGGCATCAAGATGCCGGTTGTGCCAAAGGTGCTGCGAAGTTTCAACGGCCTGGAGAGCCTGGTCAGGCAGGTTGCCGGCCTCCCCTACGTGCGTTTTGCGCGTCCGGCGGACTACCTTGCCACGCACGAGCCGGTGGCCGGCGTGGAGTACGGCCAAGACACCGCGGACGGCAGCTTTGACGGCTACAGCTCCTGGGCGGAGAAGTGGGAGAACCACGCGGTGTGGTCGCTGATCCACCGTGCCCGCTACCGGGCACAGGCGGCACGCTTCCTGGCTCAGGCCGATGCAGGCACGGCTACGCCCGAGCTCCCTGAGCGTCTGCGAGCGGCGCTGGATGAGTCACTCACCGCCCGCCTCCTGGCGATGTCCACCACCCACTTTGGCCTTGCCTCACCGGTGATGAACACTGACCGCCTCTCCCACGCGTTCGCCCGCGCCCGCGCCGCGACCGGCGCCGCGGACCGTGCACTCGAGGCGGGGCGCGACAAACGGCGCCGGCCACGGGTGGTGCTTGATCCTGCCGTAGAGCGGCTGCCGCCCGGCCATGGCGCGCTGGTAACGCTGGACACCGGGGCCGGCTCGGGTGCTGACTCGGGCGGTGCTGCCGGAGACGCTCCGGCGCCTGAGCTCGCGCACGCCGTCATTACCCGCACCCTGGGCCACGGCGATCGCGCGGTGACCATCCGGCAGCTGCTGCTCAACCCCCACGCGGCGGCGGTCACGGTGGCTGACGTGGTAACGCAGGGCGCCCGCCCGGCACCTCTGCCCGGCGCTCGGGCCGGCGAAGCCGCGGCGCCGCAGCTGACCGCGGACGCGGTGGCCGGCAACGGCATTGCAGTTCGCCGGCGTCCCGGAGAGTCGCTTGCCGTAGATGTTGACGGCCGCGAGGTGCTTGCCGCGCCACTCGCGGGCCCATGGGTCCGCTACGCCGGGAAGGTGTGGCGCAGCGCGGGTATCCGCTGCGAACCGGTGGCGTACCGCGCCGGCGGCGGGGACGGAGCTCCGTCTGACGGTACGGCAGGAGACAAAACGCGCGGCCATGTTGGGCCGGCGGTCGCCGCCGGGTTCCGCCGGCACGGGGAGATTGCGTTGCCCGGCGGCGGACGGGGCCGCGCCGGCAGCCGCGGAGCGAGCGCAGAGACCAACGGTGCGCCGGTTGTCCGCTGGGTTGACGAGGTGCTGGTCGCCGCCGGGTTACCGTACGTGTTCATAGACGTATGGATTGCGTACCCGGAGACCCCATCGCACGGCTTTGACCGCGCCAAGGCCGGCAGGCTGGCGCGCGAGTGGGACGCACGGTGGGAGGAGGTGGCGCCGTGTGAGCTTGTCCCGGCCATCGGCGCGACGGCGACCGACCCCGCCACCGTGTGGAAGCACAACTTTGAGGGCGCGGTGAGCCACTACCAGATTGACTATCACCGGTTCAGCCGCAACCGGACCATCGATTCCATCAACAACCACATCACCAACGGGTGGGTGGCGCTGAGCGGCCCGGCAGGTGGGGTGTTGGTGGCACAGTCCGCGGCACTGGACAACTCGTTTGCGTTCTGCCCGTTGCGCGCGCGCCCGGCAGGCGCCGGCCAGGAGGTGCGGATGAACCCATTCGGCACCTACTACGGTTCGCAGCTGCAATACCCCACCGCGGCAACCGGCTTTGGGCGGTTCATGGCAATCCGGATGGCGGACCAACTGGACTCCTACGCCCCGTCCTACGCAGGCAATGTCAGCCGCTTTGGGCTGATGCTTACCCCGTATCCGGCCGGGGCCGATGTAGGCAGCGATGCCGCCGGTCCCCCGCCGCCTGAGAGCCTACAACGCGATGCGCTGCTGTTTGCCACGCCCGCGGTGGTGGGGTGATACGGAGATTCGGGACCCTGGCCCAGTAGCCGCGGCCGCCGCGCGGGGCTATCCTGTAGATGATGTCCGTCTTTGGAGCGAAGAAGTGAAGCACCATTTACGCGTCCCCAGTATTCCTAGGCGGGAGGCTACGGTGAGCATACTCGAGAGAGAAATCCTGCTGATTGGTTCAAAGGGCTCAGTGCGTCAGGTTGCGCTCTTCGATTCCGGGGCGTCGTACTCGATCATCCGGCGAGATGTTGCAGAAACGATTGGGCCACTCGATCCGATCCCGGACCTGGAAAACTACGTCTTTGAGACCGCGCTGCCCGGTGATCTGGTGCAGGCGCGGTTCAGCGTCCGGCTGGAGTTTCGGTTTGACGACTCACAGGCGCGGTTCTCTGACGAGTTCATCGTCTTTGACGAGTGCTCTGAGGCGGTGGTGATTGGCGCGAAGACCATGCAGGCGTGGCAGATCAGACTGGACTTTGAGACCGAAGCGGTGATCTACCGCAAAACCGCGCAACGCTTGCGCGTGTAGCGCTCCGCGCGACTGACGGGCGGGAGACCTAGGAACTCTACTAGTCACACCTGGGAATACTACTAAGGACACAACGCTCGGGATCGCCATAGTCTGAGCCATGAAACACAACACATCGGGCTTGTGGAAGTCCGGCACGCGCGGCGGGGTGCTCGTGGCGCTGCTGACGCTACTCGTGATTGCCACGGCATCACCGGAAGAGCGGATAGACACGGCACAACTGGCGGAACAGTTTTCAGTGGACCAATTTGGAAACATGATCTGGGTAGAACGGACAGCGCCCTTCAAGAGCGATCTGGCCGCCGGCGACCAGGCGCTCACGGAGCAGTGGTTTGAGCAGCTGACCCGCGCCGCATGGTTTGACCAGCGTTCGTTTCCGGACGTAGACAACAAGCGCGTGTGCATCCTCATCCCGGTGG
>CAYTGY010000317.1:0-4305 GCA_964437265.1 uncultured Spirochaetaceae bacterium
AAGCGTCGGTCTTCTCTCTTTAATACCGACCGTGTAGACCACCTCTACCACGATCGCCACGAAGAGAACGTGCGCTTCTTCATGCACTACGGAGACCTCACCGACAGCACCAACCTCATCCGAATCATCCAGGAAACCCAACGGAGCCCCTACGCCGCGGCCAAGCTCTACGCGTACTGGATCACCGTGAACTATCACGAGAGTCCCGTCCGCGGAGAGACCTGTGTCACGCGCAAGATCACCCGCGCCGTCGCGCGGATCAAGCTCGGGCTCCGGGAGACCAACTGGGGAACATTGACGCCAACCGCGACTGGGGATTCGCCGGCGACTACGTGGAAGCCGCCCTCGCCGAGGTGGGCGGTATCATGAGTGAGTCACGATGCACCAAACCTGTGGTATCATTACGGAATGGATGAAATGACCGTTGAGAAGGAGGCAATGCGGCTGTCTGCCCGGGAACGTGCCCTGCTCGCCGATGCGCTTCTTCAGAGCCTGAGTGACGAAGCGACTCAGCAGATTCAGGGGCTGTGGGCCGCTGCGTATTACCAGTCGCTATCGCCGGGGCTTGGTGTTTCGTTTGTTGAAGAGGTTGGGTCGACCGTAGATCGGATCCTCCTTCGGCGAGAGCCGAACTCGTGGAAAAGGCGCGCCGGGTACAAATGAAAAACGACGAAATGAGATCCGAGTACAGGCAAAAGGAACTGGGTACAGGACTTCGCGGGAAGCATCACGACGCCTACCAGTCGGGTACCAACGTCGCCCTCCTGGACGCCGAGGCGCTTTCTTTTGTCGAGCAGATAGCACGGCGCCGGAACACTGACATCTCCACTGTGGTAAACGAGCTCATCAAGAACGATCGGCGTATAGCAGAGTATGTCCAGGAGCGGTGAGACACCCTCCCACGCATCGTACCGCGTGAGGGATCGCAGGGGCGCCGCGGTGCGCTTGAGCGACGCGTGCGGTCCGGCGCTTGCGCCGGACGGAACCCCCGAAGAGCCCGACCCTGACCGCCAGAGGCGGGCAGGGGCACGCCCAATCTTCTTCCCTGCCCTGCCCACTCCTGCTCAGACCTGGAGGACCAGGGGCGGGAGGCGTATCTCCGGGATGGGGGTACGAGGTGAAGCGGTATAATGAGTGAGAGTGCCAAGTGACGATTCACTTCTCCAGGCATGCACGCCGCAAAATGAAACGCTACATGATCCCGCGTATCCTTTGAAGAGAGGAAGAGCACAATGACCGTAAGCTACGATGACAAAGTCGACGCCGTGTACTTGAAGTTGGGAGACGAGACGCCCGACGGTGTCATTGAGATCTCCGAAGGCGTCAACCTGGATACGACCGCTGACGGCAGGATAACCGGAATCGCGATACTTTCCGCGTCGCGCAAGATGAACGTTGAGACACTTCTGTCGTACACCCTGGAGCTGGACCCCGAGAAGGTGCACGCGCCCGGCGCCTGAGCGATGAGGACGCCGACGAGGATCCATGACCTTCCTCCGAAGAAGAGCACTCACTCAGACGAGGTCAGCGAAGGGATCGTTACGCAGCTCACGATCGACTCGTTGCCCTTGAGCGGTCTGTGGATGACGAAGGCCGGTTACGGTTCATCCTTGGACCATGGCAGAATGAATTCTGGAGCGTGACAAGGGGCTGAGATGAAGACCTATACAGCAGTTATTGAACGAGACCGTGAGACGGGCTACTACGTGGGGTATGTGCCCGCCCTTGCCGGAGCCCACTCGCAGGGCGAGACGCTGGACGAACTACGGGACAATCTGCGCGAGGCGATCGAGCTGGTCATGGAGGACGACAATCCGCCCGAATTGAGCGTGGAGTTCGTGGGCACCCAACAGATCGTGGTCGCGTAGGCACGCCAACGCGGGTCGCACAAGCAGCTCAAGCATCCGGACGGTAGGATGACAACCGTGCCGTTTCACAAGGGTCGGGACATCTCACCATCGCTTTTGCGAAAGATTGCGTCGGACATCGACATGACCATCGAGGAGTTCTTGAGGTACCGTTGAGCCTGGAGCGAGTGCCTGCAACGGACGGAACCCCCGAATCACCGGCCAGGACGGTGCCTACCTTGCTCAGCTGCTGCTGAGCAAAGGGTACGTCGTGCACGGAGTAAAGCGTCGGTCTTCTCCCTTTAACACAGACCGTGTAGACCACCTCTACCACGATCCCCACGAAGAGAATGTACGATTCTTCATGCACTACGGAGACCTCACCGACTCGCTTCAGACGCCAAAGTGGAAATCGTCGAGCTGAAATCGCACGATTGACCCATGGCGTCACCATAGCAGCCTATGATCACCAAAGCCCACGCCTATCCCCGCGCAGCACTCATCGGAAACCCCTCGGACGGGTACTTCGGGAAGACCATCGCCTTCACCTTTGCCAACTTTCAGGCGGATGTGACCGTGTATGACACGCCCCAGCTCACGATCCTCCCGGCGCGGCGGGACCATTCCCGGTTTGGAAGCCTTGCGGAACTTGCCGCTGATGTCCGCGCGTACGGGTACTACGGCGGTATTCGCCTTATCAAGGCTACGCTCAAGCGCTTTCATGACCACTGCACGGAGGCAGGCCTCTCCTTGCATGAGCGCCCCTTCTCTATCCGCTACCACAGCTCCATCCCCCCACATCTGGGCCTTGCCGGCTCGAGCGCCATCATCACCGCATGCGTGCGCGCGCTCATCACCTTTTACGACATAGCAATCCCCAACCCCATCCTCGCAAACCTCGTCCTTTCCGTTGAACGGGAGGAGCTTGGCATTGGCGCGGGCCTTCAGGACCGTGTGGCGCAAGTCTATCAGGGCATGGTCCACATGGACTTTGACCGCGCGCACATGAAAGAGCACGGCTACGGGATCTACACCCCGCTTCCGCTCTCCGGCCTGCCCAACATCTACGTCGCGTTCAATACCACCCTGGCAGAAGGCACAGAGGTAGTCCACAACAACCTCCGCTATCGCTGGGAGAACGGTGACCGCACCGTGCATGACGCCATGGCAGGCTTCGCCGGCCTCACCGACCGCTTCCGCACCGCCCTCGAGTCCGGTGACTACGCGGAGATCGACGCCATCATCAATGCCAACTTCGACCTCCGCCGCTCCATCATGAACCTCAACCCCCAACACATCGCCATGGTGGAAACCGCCCGCTCGGTCGGGGCGTCGGCCAAGTACACCGGAAGCGGCGGCGCCATCATCGGCACGTATGCTGATGAGCCCACCTTCACCCGCCTCCAGGCCGCCCTGGGTGAAGCCGGCATGACCGTCATTCGGCCTGAGATTGTGTAGATGCAGCTACCGGGGCGCTGGTACCGATGGATACTGGCTATATGGGATCAACCATGGTACGTTCCGACAGGTATGAAGTGAAGAATTATTACGAGAGTCATGGTAGATCGACAAACCGTAATGCGCCAATTGGAAAAGGTTCCGGATGAATCGACTAGAGACGTATCTTCGAGCGCACCTCGAAGGTGAACGATTTGAGCACCACGCGATACCTCTCGATTTGCTTCGAGATCTCTCTTCCATAGAGGATCTGGTAGTTGAAGCAGCGAAGTGGCGGTATCTCCAAGATCATCCGGATCGGCTCCGCGTGCCAAAGGGATTTCCGGACACCGTTTTTCTATCGCTGTCGGGCATAGAGTCGGGAAGCGCGGTGACGACAATATGAAGATATCGGTGCAGGGAGTTGCCGTCTACGACAAGGCCAACCGTCTTCAACGGATTGAGTCCGTAGACCATGTGGCTGAGCTTGACCCGTTGGACGTTGCGGCCAGGATTGACGAGCTAAAACTCCTGACCGACGGGTGGTTGGATGGCGCTGGAAAAGCCCCGGATAATGCTGCACTTGACTGGGTTCAGGAGCTCTTTGAGAAGCATTTTCCGAACCATCTGCAGCTTCCATTCCTGTACCCAACACCGGACGGTGGAATACAAGCCGAGTGGAGCATTGGTACAACGGAGATCACGTTGGAGATCGACCTTTCGGAACAGACCGGTGATTGGCACGAGTACAACTCCGAGAGCGAGGGCGAGATTGTGAAGGTCCTCCACTTTGAGAAGTCCGATGCTATTGGATGGGTGGTGCACCGTATTGAGGAGTCGCAACGTGAGACCTGAGACAGAGCTACAGCGAGTATGGAGAGAACGAGATACGGAAACGGGCCAAGCAGCTAAAGGATTTCGCGATGAATCGAGGATGGCTCTATCGCTACGACAGTTCACCGAACTAGCTGACGGAAAACAAGACTGGCCAGGTAGCAGAGAAGAAAGCGCCCCGATAGCG
>CAYTGY010000318.1:0-4295 GCA_964437265.1 uncultured Spirochaetaceae bacterium
GGGAAGAGTATGAGATTGAGCGGGTTCAACCGGTAGACATGTTCCCGCAGACGTTCCACATAGAGAACGTGGTGGCGTTGCGTCGCCGGCAATGACCACCTACTATGATCAGGGAGTGTGCAGATATGGCGTGGGAAGACCAGAAGGCGGACCTGCTATCAATCTTTGAAGCGGCGGTCGCTCGTGTGCGACCGTACGAGATGCTGTTGTCACAGCTCAAGCTGAACGGCTCCACGTTGTCAGTGACCACGGAGACGGTGCACGAAACGGTGGACCTCAAGCGGTTTGACCAGATCGTGGTGTTGGGAGCCGGGAAGGCCGCTGCTCCCATGGCGCGTGCAATCGAGTCGGTCCTGGGAGACCGGATATCCGGCGGGGTGATCAGCGTCAAAGAGGGGCACACCGAACCGCTAAAACACATCGAGATCATTGAGGCGGGGCACCCGGTACCGAATGAACAGAGCGTTCTCGCCGGAAGACGCATCTCAGAGCTTGCTGCGCAGGCCACCGAACGCACACTGTTCATCACCTTGATATCCGGTGGCGGCTCCGCTCTGCTTGCGGCGCCACGGCGAGCGGTGGTGGATGGCCTGACCGTTGCGTTGACGCTTGAGGAAATTCAAGAGACCACCGACACCCTGCTCACGTGTGGCGCAACCATCACGGAGATGAACACCATTCGGAAGCATCTTTCAGAGATCAAGGGTGGCCTGCTTGCCTCCGCAATGGCGCCGGCTCACGCAATCTGCCTTATCCTGAGCGACGTGGTTGGTGACTCGTTGCATTCCATCGCGTCCGGCATCACCGTTGGAGACCCAACAACGTTTGCGGACGCGTTGGCGGTAGTTGACGGCTACCGGATTCGCGACCGGCTGCCCGCCGCGGTGGTGCAGATCCTCTCTGCAGGGGCTGCGGGCCAGATTCCGGACACCCCGCGGCCGGGATCCACGGTCTTCAGCAAGGTGCGCAACTTCCTGGCGGGCACCAACCACCAGGCGCTGCAGGCTGCCGCGGATCAGGCCGCACGGCTGGGCTACGCGCCGCTTGTGGTTACCTCCCACCTGACCGGGGAGGCCCGGGTAGCGGCGCAGTTGGTCCTAGCCGTGGCAAGAGACGTACTCAAGCATGACAGCCCGGTGAGGGTCCCCGCCTGTCTGCTCTTTGGCGGAGAGACAACGGTCACCATCCGGGGTTCCGGCGTCGGTGGCCGGAACCAAGAGCTGGCGCTTGCCTGTCTCAAACAGATGGCGGAGTTGGAAGAGCCGCTTGCGGACGTGGCAATGCTCTCAGGAGCAACCGACGGCACTGACGGCCCCACCTCCGCCGCGGGGGGCTTCGCTGCCCCGGCACTGGTGGGAAAGGCGCGACAGATGGGGCTCTCAATAGACGCGTACCTGGACAACAATGACTCCTACCACTTCTTCAGAGTGCTTGATGAGCTCCTGATCACCGGCCCCACGCTGACCAATGTCTGCGACCTTCAAGTAATGCTCATCGGGCGGCCTACACCAGGATCGTGAGCGGCGCATCCTGTCAGCTCTTCTACAGTGTTTCAAAACTGTAATCTTGGTGAAAGAGAGGCGCAATATGGCGTGGGTAGCATACTGACAGACACCAGCAGAGGAAGAGACAGATGGCTGAACGAAAACAGATTGTACAGTATGCAGTAGTAGCGTTGGTGGTGGCCGCCCTCTCCATTGGCGGCGGCTCGCTGGGTTCCCGGCTCGCGCAGCATACCGAGCCCGACTCAAGGGTGTACCAACCGGTCAGCGACCCGGCCACTACCGCGGAGCGCTCACACGTAGTCCCGGCGGCGCTCACCTCACCGCTCTCCGTTGGTGAAGACACAGACATTGCACACGCGTTCCAGCAGCGCTTCCGTGCCGTATCCGCGAGCACTATTCCGGTGGTGGTGGAAGTCAATGTTGTGAGCACGGTAACTCAACCGGTGATCACCTCGCCGTTCGACTTCTTTAGCGCCCCAAATGGTCGCACGCCCCAGCGCGAGGTTCCGCAACGCGGCCTGGGTTCCGGTGTGATAGTAGACCGCGACGGCTCTACGGTATATGTGCTCACCAATGACCACGTGGCCGGTGGAGCCGACGAGATTGAGATTGTGCTCAACGACGGTCGGACATTCCCCGGAGACCTGGTTGGCCATGACAGCCTCATGGATCTGGCGTTGGTTTCATTTGAGACCGATGCAGACGTACCTGTTGCACGGCTGGGAGACTCGGAGAGTCTTGCGGTGGGCGACTGGGTGTTTGCGGTGGGTAACCCACTCGGATACCAGTCCACCGTTACCGCAGGAATTGTAAGCGCCATAGGACGTGACGCCGCCACCGGCCAGGTGAGCGGAGTAACGGACTATATCCAGACCGACGCGGCGATCAATCGCGGGAACTCCGGCGGTCCCCTGGTGAACATCGACGGAGAAGTGGTGGGCATCAACACTTGGATAGCCTCCGGCAACGGCGGCAGCATTGGCCTTGGATTCGCCATCCCGGTTAATAGCGCCCGGCGCGCCATCAATGACTTCATCGCCTCTGGGGAGGTGAGCTACTCGTGGTTGGGCGTGAAGATCGGCAGCGTCAGCGATCTGCTCGCAGCTGACTTGGAGCTGGGCTCGAGCGAAGGTGCGCTGGTGTATAGCGTCTACGAAGACGCTCCGGCCGCTGAATCCGGCATTCTCCCCGGCGATGTCATCACAGCGGTGAACGGCCGCGAGATCGATGGGTACTCAGAGCTGATACGAACCGTGGCGGCCCTGGCGCCCGGCGAGCCTGCGGAGTTCCGCATCATCCGCGACGCCCAGGCGCAGACCCTCACCGTACGTACCGCTCGCCGCACCGCGGATGCCGGAAGCGACGCCCAGAGGCTCTGGCCGGGATTCACCGTGCTGCCGCTCACCGATGAGGTACGACAGCAACTGACAAACGCTCCGGGCGGATCCAATATCAGCCGCCGTCTGCGCGGCGTGGTAATCGCGAGCGTGGAAAACGGCAGTCCGGCCGCGGAATCCGGTCTTCGCTCCGGTGATATCATCCTCGAGGTCAGTGACCGCGAGGTGGAATCCGCGGCGGAGTTCTACCAGGCCCTCCGGTCCGCCGACGATGACGCGGAGTTCCGCGTATCGCGCAACGGGCGCGAGTTCATTGTCGGCTTCCGCCGGTAACGATACTCCCCCTTTTCCCTGCGTGGGTGGGGCGCGGCGTTGCCGTTGCTCCACCCGCGCTTTTTTCTTGCCCTCCGCCGCTCTGCGCGGTACATCTTTGCTCCATGATTGACGCACTTCGGTTACTGACCTATTACAACATCCGGGTCAACGTGAAGCTGTTTGGAATACTCCAGGAGCTCCCTGATGAGGAGATCACCCGGGATGCAGGTTCCTATTTTGGGTCGATCCTGGATCTGCTCAACCACGTACTCACCTCAGATCTGGGCTGGCTATCACGGTTCAGAGATGCAGAGGTTCCCGCTGAGTGTCTTGATAGCCCGGTCCTGGTGCACACCTCACCCGGCTTTGGCAAACCGCTGCACCATTCGCTTCAGGCGGTCTGGGAACACCAGCAAGGCGTGGACCAGGTGTTCCAGGACCTGAGCGCGGCCCTGACCGAAGCGTCCGCCGGTAGTGCCTTCTCGTATACGGACAGCACGGGCGCCCGTCACTCCTTTGTGCTAGGCGACGTGCTTCTCCACGTGTTGAACCATGCAACCCACCACCGGGGCCAGATTTCGCAGATCCTGGACAGCCGCGGGGTGGAACACGACTTCAGCAATCTCCTGGGGGTACTTCGCGAACATCGCGCATAGCCGGCCGCGCCTTGACCCGACCACCGGCACGGGCTATGGTCACGGACGTGACCCCCGGTATTGATCGTGCACTGGCAAATCTGCAGCTCCGCCGGCAGGAACGCACCGCACTGGCTCCTCACCTGACCAGCGAGCGCTTGTTCACTACCTTCACGCCTGCACCGGTGCTGCTCACCGTGGCACTGTGGACCGCGGCCTATGTGGTCCTCCAAAATGGAGATCAGTATGCCATGCGACTGCTCATGCGCTGGGTGTCGCTGTTCAGACTGGGCGAGATCTTCGACGTAGACCTCTTCGCACCCCATGTGATCTACCGCATCTACCGGCTGATTGTTGTCGCGCTCCTGATTGCCGCATCACTGAAGGCGCTACTGACGGTGGCCCGACTGGTACTCAGCTTCGCGCTCATCACCGACGAGCGTCTTGTCCTAGTTGAAAGCTACCTGGTGTACCGTCGCGTAGATGAGTTTCCGCTCAGCCGG
>CAYTGY010000319.1:0-4284 GCA_964437265.1 uncultured Spirochaetaceae bacterium
CGCCTCACCGGCTGCGGCTGCAATGAAGTAGCCACTGCGTGAGTTGCTGCCCACATCCTCACGAAGGATGAGGTGGTTCATGGTGAACACCACGTCCCGCGCATCCAGAGGCTGTCCGTCAGACCAGCGCAGGCCGCGCTTCATGGTGACGGTGATGCTCTTCTCATCGTCTGAGATGGTCCAACCGGTAGCCATTGCCGGCTCGTACTCCAGGGTGAGCTGGTTGCGGCGGATTGAGCCGGATTCGGTGATGTCGGTGACATCCGTGGTAGATGTTTCAGCGGCAATAACACCGTTGAACGTCTTGGGATCACTCAGCATCGCCCGCACATGGCGGCCGCCCTTCCGACCTTGCTCCCAACCCGAGTAGTCGATGTCCACAACGCCCGGAACCGTAGCTCCTTCAAACCCGGTCTCGACGTCCTCAATCACTTCCTCCTGCGCCGCGCTGCCGAATAGCGGGGAAGCCGCGAACGCCAGGAGAAGGACGAGTGCTAGAATGGATAACTTTTTCATCCATGTTCCTCCTTAGAAGTAGGATAAGATGGCCTAAAAATAAACCATATCCGAACGGGGCGCAACAACATTCGCGTCGGCAGCCTACCTGATGTACAGCGGGCGCGGCGTGTAGTGCGTGTGCAAGTACTGGTGCGCCTTCTCCGACAGCGGTGCACCCAGGAAATCCTTGTACAGCTTCTGGATTGCCGGGTTGTGGTGGCTGCACCGGTACGTCTGTGCGGTGTCGTCCCGGTAGAGCGCTTCCATGCGCTTTTGGCGCACATCATCAGTGGCACCGTAAGGCTGACCACCGCCGGCAATACAACCGCCACGGCACGCCATCACCTCAATGAAGTGGTACGGCGGCTCCTTGCCTGCCTTGAGGGCGTCCTCTACCCGCTGGAGCACAATCTGCGTGTTCTTCATGTTGTGCGCAACCGCTACACGCACCTCCGTGCCGTCAACATCAATTGCGGCCTCTTTGATCCCCTCCAGACCACGGACGTTGTCCAGGTCAACCTTCGCAAGGTCGGTGTTGGTGATCAGATAGTAGGCGGTCCGCAGCGCCGCCTCCATGACGCCACCGGTGGCCCCGAAGATGGTACCGGCTCCGGTGTAGATACCCAGATCCGGATCAGCCTCCTCATCCTCCAGAGTCGCAAACTGGATACCCGCCTGCTTGATCATGCGAGCCAGCTCACGGGTGGTGATTGACGCATCAATGTCCTGACACCCGGATGAGTACATGTTCTCATCCCGCACGATCTCGTACTTCTTGGACGTACACGGCATCACGGAGGCCATAAAGATGTCACACGGATCCGTGCCGATCTTCTGCGCGTAGTAGGTCTTGACCATCGACGCGAGCATCATCTGTGGGCTCTTAACGCTGGAGAAGTGCGGAATGAGGTCCGGGAAATACTTCTCCATGTAGTCGACCCAGCTGGGGCAGCAGGTGGTGATCAACGGCAGCGCGCCGTCGCCTTTGGTCAGCCGCTTCACGAACTCGCTGCCCTCTTCCATGATGGTGAGGTCCGCGGCGAAGTTAGTGTCGAACACGGTATTGAACCCGAGTCGGCGCAGGGCGGCGTAGATCTTTCCGGTAACAATTGAGCCCGGCTCCATCCCAAACGCTTCCCCAAGCGCCACGCGGACCGCCGGGGCAATTTGGGCCACACACAGCTTGCTCTCATCAAGCACCGCGTCCCAGATCCTCTGGGTGTCGTCTTTTTCATAGATTGCGCCCACCGGACAATGCGCCGAGCACTGGCCGCACTTGATACACGGGCTCTCATTTAGCGCAATGTCACCCGCCGGCGCCATTCGCGTCTGGTCACCACGACCAATGAACTCCAGTGCCCACACATCCTGCAAACCCTGGCATACCTTTACGCAGCGACCGCACGCCACACACTTGTTTGGGTTCAGGACGATGGACGGTGTGGAGGAGTCGGGAGGGAGATGCCGGTTGACTTCCTCGAACGGCTCCTCGCGGATGCCAAACTCGGCGGCCAACGTCTGCAGCTCGCAGGTGCCGTTGCGCGGACAGGTGAGACACTCGTTGGGGTGCGTGGATAGAATGAGCTCGATGATCGTCCGACGAATCTCCTGAAGCTCAGGATCGTGGGTGATCACCTTCATTCCCTCTTCCGTATCCAGGGCGCAGGAGCGCATGAGCTTGCGGTTGCCCTCCACCTTGACCACGCAGATGCCGCAGGCGGCCCATGCGGCGAGGTCCGGATGGTAACAGAGCTTGGGGATCTTCACGCCCGCAATGCGGGCGGCCTCCAGCACATTGGTTCCCTGGGGGACCTGCACCGGCATGCCGTTTATCTCAAGGTTGATCGTATTCATGGTCGTCCTCTCTACCGTCGTTCTACCGCTTCAAACTTGCATACCGAGTAGCACTCACCACACTTGATGCACCGCGCCTGGTCAATGACGTGCGGTGCACGCCGCTCACCGGAGATGCAGCTGACCGGGCAGCGACGAGCGCAGAGACCGCACCCAATGCACTTGTCCGGTATGATGTGAAAGCTAATCAGCTCCGTGCACACCCCGGCCGGACATGTATTGTCCTCTATGTGGGCCGTGTACTCGTTCATGAAGTAGTGCAGCGTGCTGAGCACCGGATTTGGGGTGTTCTGACCAAGACCACACAGACTTGCCCGCGCCATGGTCTTGCAGATCCGTCTCATCGTGTCTATATCTTCCGGCTTACCCTGCCCCTTGGTGATCCGAACCAGGATGTCGTACAGCTTCCGGCTGCCAGTTCGGCATGGCGCGCATTTCCCGCAGCTCTCTTCTACGGCGAACTCCACGTAGTAGCGCGTGACATCAACCATGCAGTCGGTCTCATCCATGATGATCATGCCGCCGGAGCCCATGATGGAGCCAAGCTCCTGCAGGTGCTCGTAGTCGATGGGCGTATCCAGGTGCTCTGCCGTGATCACGCCACCGGAGGGCCCGCCGGTCTGCACACCCTTGAACGCCTTACCGCCTTCAATACCGCCGCCGATATTGTACACGATGTCCCGGAGCGGCATACCCATCGGAACCTCAACCAGGCCGGAGTTGTTGATCTTCCCGGTGAGCGCGAACACCTTTGTGCCCTTACTGCTCTCCGTACCGATCTTCGCAAACCACGCCGCCCCGCGCGTAAGGATGACCGGGACATTCGCCCAGGTCTCCACGTTGTTGATGACGGTAGGCTTGTTCCACAGCCCGCGAACGGACGGAAAGGGGGGGCGGGGCTTCGGCATGCCGCGCTCACCCTCAATGGATGCGAGCAACGCGGTTTCCTCACCGCAGACGAACGCGCCGGCGCCCAGTCGCAGCTCGATCTGGAAGCTGAAGCCGCTGCTCAGAATGTCTTCACCCAGCAGCCCCAGCTCAGTCGCCTGGCGGATCGCGCGCTCCAGACGGCTAATCGCAAGCGGATACTCAGCGCGGATATAGATGTACCCCGAGTCCGCTCCGATCGCGCGGCCGCAGATCGCCATCGCCTCCAGGATCGAATGCGGATCGCCTTCAAGCACGCTACGGTCCATGTAGGCGCCAGGATCTCCTTCATCGGCATTACAGACCACGTACTTCTGATCGGACTCCTCTCGTTTGGTGAGATCCCACTTGAGCCAGGTGGGGAATCCGGCACCGCCGCGTCCGCGCAACCCGGCCCCCTTGAGCTCCGCTATGATTCCGTCCGGTGTGAGATCGAACAGTGCGCGCTCTAGTGCCGCGTACCCGTCACGCGCGATGTACTCGTCGATCTCTTCCGGGTTGATCACACCACAGTTCCGCAAGACAATCCGGAACTGCTTCTGGTAGAAGCTGATGTCGTCAACTCGGGCGAATTGCTTGCTCTCTTGGTCTTTGTAGAGCAACCGCTCTATGGGGCGCCCCTTGATGATGTGCTCACTGACAAGCTCCGCAGCATCCTCCGGGCCGACCTCCACGTAGAATGACTCTTCAGGGAGAATCTTGACAATCGGCCCCTTGGCGCAAAACCCAAAGCAACCGGTTTTGACAACCTGCACCGTCTCTTTGAGGCCCTGCTTCTCAACCTCATGAAGTAGGTTCTTGAAGATCGCGTCCGCCTTATTGCTCTCACAAGCCGTACCGCCGCACACCAGGATGTAGTGATCAAACGCCATTCGATGCCTCCGAATCACCAATGATGTCCGCCGCGGGCCGATCGAAGATGTGGTCGTTGATCAACACCTTGCCCAGAATGTGCTTCCGCACAATCTTCTTGGCGAGCTCACGCGTCACCTTGCCGTAGATCAC
>CAYTGY010000320.1:0-4277 GCA_964437265.1 uncultured Spirochaetaceae bacterium
ACGCACATGGGCGCCGATTGAGACCACCGCGCTGCGAGAAGGGTTCTTGCGCGCGTGGGAGATTGGCGCCACCCAATGGCGTGCCGCAACGGAGGCAGGGATCGCGGCGATCTTCACCACGCAGGCCGCATGGGCGGAGTACGAGCCGGTGCTGATTCCTGACGCGCCCACGCCGCCTCTCCCGTCGGCCCCGGAGATAAGAGACGGGCATCAGGCGCAACTGGAGCGATTCCGTGAGCGGGAACTCTCTGCGTTGCTCCATGAGCTCGAGTCGCGCGGCGGTGATGCCACGGCTCCGGCGTATCGCACTCGCTACGGTTTGCTCTACGCGCGATACGGGGAGCTGGAAGCGGCGCTCGAACAGTTTGCTGCGGCGGCGGAGAAGGCTCCGTACCTTCCGGCACTGCTCAACGCGGCGAACGTACAGCTGCTGCTGGGAAACGCGAGTGAGGCGCTGGGGTTCCTGGATCGGGCTCGTGAAGTGAGCCCGGAGGATCCTCGGGTGTTTCTGGCGCTGACCGTTGGCCAGATGAAGACCGGTGATCTGCGCGGCGCCGAGCAGGCGTACCGCCGGCTGGAGCTCATTGACCCGGAGTTGGCACGGCGGTACCCGCTCTTTGCCACAACGGAAGAGGCCGGCACACGTGCGAGCGCACAGACGGCCGCGGACCGCTACCTGCAGGAGGGGTGGACGGACCCGGATACGGAGCGGCCGTGAAGTGCCCCGCTACTCGTGCCGGTACACACCCTGGATCTCACCGAAGTAGATCCGGTGGAAGTCGCCGCTGGGATAGCTCCGCGAGATTAGTCCCGGATCAAGCGTCGCATTCACCACGTCGTTGACGTGGATGACGCGGCATTCGTAGTGGGCGACGGATTCTGCGATATGCGGGACGGCAACGGTCGCTGAGTCCGCAAGCGAGAACCCGCACTCAGCAATCTTGTCCGTATCCCGGCCTGAGACGGAGCCACAGAGCAAGAGCCCCTTCTTGTGCTCCGTGCGCGGGAGGCAAACGGTGAACTCCCCGCGCGCCTCCAACAAGGAAAATGAAAAGCGCGACGGCCTGACCAGAACCTGAAACACCGGGCGGCCCCAGATGATACCCAGCACCCCCCACCCAATGGTCATGGGATTCCCCTGCTCCCCGGAGATCAGAAAGAGCCCGCCGTTACCCAATCCTGAAATGGTGGAGTCCACCGCGTCAAACGTGCCTAGTTGTTGCATGTGACCAGTATTGCGGGAAGACGGCGGCGTGTCGAGACCGCTGCGGCGGATGCGCATCCGGCCGGTGCCTGCAAACCGCTCGTGGAGGCGATGCCGAATGACGTACCAGATCTCCTTCATCTCCGCAAGGCTCAGGACCGCGCTGGTCAGCGGATCCATACAGATAGCGTGGAAACCCTTGCGCCGGTCACCCTCCAGCGCTGCGGCAACGGCGAGCTCTTCACACCGTGCACTCACGCTACTCAAGACGGCCGGATGATCAGGCGGCCCCACATGGATGGGTTCCAGCCCCCGCTGTGAGGCGAGCACGGGAACCTCCACGCAGCAGCCCTCGGGCAGATTGCTGATAAGCCCGGTGTTCCGCACGTTCCCGTTGAACTTGGACATGGTGTTGTTACCAAACACGGCGTTGAAGATGTAGGCGGCGTATTCGTGGCCTCTGTCCAGCTCCACGGTCTCTTCAGCCAACCACGGCAGCCGGACAGACCGCTTCGATATCCCGTAGGATATCGAGGATGATCGGAATGGTCCGAAGCGCGCGAACGATGCCGGCGGGGCCTCGCGTGTCAGCCCCGTCGAGCGCGGCGCGGCGTCGCCGTTGCGGTCCGCGCATGCGGCAAGCTCAACTACCATGGGAAACCAGGTCCTGAAGTTGTCCAGGTATTGCGGTGCGATCTTTCCGCAGCCGATGATGCCGAGCCGCATCTTGTCCACCAATCGCTCCTTCCAGTCGGTGACGGTCCGCTACCCGACCACCGCATCGCGCAGCGCACGAAGATTGCGGACGCTGGTCTCCAGGCTTTCCCGCGGAGATCTCTGATTCATCCGATCCTGTTCGATCACCAACCAGGAGACGTCGGCTTGTGCGGCCGCGTGCACGACGCCGTCCGTATTCACCACGCCGGCACCAACCTCGGTGAACACCGCCTCCTGCCGCACTCCTCGCGCGAGACGGCTCCCGGGGTGCAGGCGCGCGAAGTCCTTCATGTGCAGAATAGGACATCGGCCGGCATGCGCCTGGAGAAATGCCACCGGGCCGACGCCGCCAAAGGTAACCCAGGCAACATCCAGCTCACGCTTGACCACCTGCGGGTCCGTGAGCTCCAAGAGCAGCTCCAGGCCGGCGCGCTCACGACCGTCTGGGCCCGCGAACCGGCGGAACTCGTGGTCATGGTTGTGGTAGCAGAAGATCACTCCTGCATCGGCACACAGCGTCGCACTTCCACTCCTCCTGCAGTATGCCGATGAACCCGATTTTCATGAGCCCCGATGATAGCCCCCGTCCGGCACGAGTGCAAGCAATGGGCGCTTGCGGCACCCGAGCGGCGTACGTAGACTCTCCACGTGAGCTCTATCAACGGACCGGTCATCTACTCGGTGTTTCCGCGAAACCATGGACGCGGCGGGGTTTCGGCAGTCACGGAGGATCTGCACCGCATTGCATCTCTTGGTGTTGAATACGTGTGGCTGCTCCCGGTCTACCCCACCGGCAGATGGGGCCGCAAGGGATCGCTCGGATCGCCGTACGCGATCCGCGACCACCGCTCGGTTGACCCCGCACTGGGAAGCGAGTGTGACCTGGTGGCACTGATAGATACGGCGCATCGCAACGGCATTGGCGTCATGATGGATCTGGTGTTCAACCATGTGTCACCTGACTCGCTGATTGCCACCGGGCACCCGGAGTGGCTGTACCGCGACGGCGCCGGCAACCCGATGCCGCGAGTGGGTGACTGGAGCGACGTGGTTGATCTGGACTATGGCGCGCCGGGGCTTGCCGAGCACCAGATTGCCACCATGGCGCACTGGCTCTCCCTGGGCATAGACGGATTCCGCTGCGACGTTGCGCCGCTGGTTCCCATGTGGTTCTGGGAACGCGCACGGGCGGAACTGGACCGGAGATTCGGCCACACCCTCTGGATAGCCGAATCCACCGACGCGCCGTTCCAGGAACTGCTTGCGTCGTTGGGAGTAAAGTATGCCACCGACGGCGAGCTCCTCGAGGTGTTCGACCTGTGCTACGACTACGCCAACCACCCTTCACTCAAAGCGGTCCACACGGGGGCACTGGATGTGGACGAGTTTCTTCGTGAGAAGATGGCCCAGCGAACGGCGCCTGCGGCACGCGTGATGAACTTTCTGGAAAACCACGATCATCCACGTGCGGCCTCGTTCATTGCAGCGGATCTCCTTCCGACATGGGTCGCCTTTGCCCTGCTCTATCCGGGCGCATCACTCCTGTTCGCCGGCGGCGAGTTTGGCAGCGCGCACACGCCGAGTCTCTTTGACGCGGACCCAATGAGCCTGAACGGACCAGCCGGCGGAGCACGGCAGGTGGTGAGCCCTGGGCTGTTGGCCGACGTGATCCGAATCCGCTACGACGCACGGCAACGCGGACCGGCACAGGTGTCGCACGTCTCCGGGGGCGCGGTACGGATCTCCTGGGGTCGGCGAAGGCGGACCTCCGTGATCATGGACCTTGGCGGGGAGTTGCGGGGACAGTCGGGATGGCCGGCGAACGCAGGGACGGCAACGGGGGCGTTGGAGCCGACGGAGTTGGCGCCGGGTGTTGTCCTGGTTACCGGACCGGCAGCTACTCCTGCGTGATGGGCAACGTGAGCGTGAAGACCGTCCCCGCCGTGACCGCAGAGGTGAAGGTCACGTCTCCTGCCAAGAACCGGGTGGACAGGAGCTTCATGCTGTAGGTCCCAAGCCCGCGATTAGACCCCTTTGTGCTGAACGAGCGCTGGAAGATTTGACTGCTGACCTCCGGCGACATCACCGCGGGATTGTGCACGCTCACGCTGATTGTGTGACCGGTCGTGCGGGTGGTAACCGTGACCGTTTCTCCAGGCTCCGACGCCTCAGCCGCATTCTTGAGCATATTCAGTACGATTCGACGAACCAACACTCGATCTGAGATCAACGACGCGCTGCCAAGCTTGGTCTTGATCCGGACCCTCCGGTTGTTCAACCGCAAGGTTTGATCCACCGCGGCAGCCACTTCCGCCACTGCCGCGTCCACATTCACCAGCGCCGGCTCAGCGTCAAT
>CAYTGY010000321.1:0-4226 GCA_964437265.1 uncultured Spirochaetaceae bacterium
TTGGGAGCCTGATCCTCGATCCAGGCCTTGAGGGTCTTGTCCGGGCAGAGGCTCTCCGTGGCGAAGTACTGTTCGATGGTCTCCTTTACCGTCCGGGCGTGTTGATGACACCGCGTGCGTAGAGGAACGCCGAGCCCTTCGGGCTGCACATCCACTTGTGGCAGTTCCCGACGTAGAAGTTCGCACCAAGCCGGTCGCGCTCCAGGTCTCGCTGTCCCGGAACGTGCGCGTCGGCAGATCTCTTCGACCAGAACGGTGAGCGCGGTGGGCGAGGTGATGTGGCTCAGGAAGAGCACCTTCGTTCTCGGCGTGACCCCGGACCACAGCTGCGCAATCACCGCTTCCGTGCTCCGGACCGGCAGTTCGATTGGCTGGACCACGTACGTCGCGCCGGTCTTGCCGCAACAGAACTGCCACGCATGCTCACACGCTCCATACTCCTGATTCGTGGAGAGGACTTCACTCCCCGGCGCGAGCACGCTCTGCAGCGAGCGCGCGACCACGTTCACGCCGACCGTGGCGTTTGTTACGAACCCGATCGATGCTTCATCTGTGCCCAGATACCGCGCAGGCGCCTCGCGTGCGCTCGTCATACGCTCTGGGATGGCCGCAATATAGGCGCCGGGGTGGAAGCGGCAGTCAATGAGGCAGTTGGGCTCTGCGTTGTCCGAGCACACGCCGCAGCGGTAGGCTTCTCCAGCGTGAACAAGTTCTACCGGGTGTTCAAGAAACTGGTCGGCGCCACTCCGTCGGAGTACCGCCGGCGGCGGGCCCAGCGCGCCGTGCTGTCGTGCGTCTCTTCCCGCCCGCGCGCGATTCACGTATGATCGCTCCTGATGAGCTCCGGGTACCAGGCGCACGAGACCAGGCGTAACTACGGGCTCCTCGTGGCCGAGGGGATCCTCTTCACGGTGGGTCTGGTCTTCTTCGATCCCAACACGGTCCTGCCCCTGCTCATGGAGCGGCTCACGGGGTCCGCGGTGCTCGTTGGCGTTCTCGCGGCGGTCCAGCCTCTGGCCAAGGGATTCGCGCCGATAATCTCCGGGAACTGGATCTCATCACTCCGGTACAAGAAGCGATTCCTGCTAACCGCAATGGCGGTTGGACGGGCGCCGCTCTGGATTCTGGCGTTGTCTCTCATCTGGATTCCCCGCGCGCCGGCGTATCTCTGGGCGGTGCTGCTGCTCTCCGTGCAGGTTCTGTTCTGGTTTGGGGACGCCTCAGGCGACCCGGCGTGGATGGACATGGTCGGGAAGTCGGTGCGGTACGATCGCCGGGGGCGGTTCTTCGCGACCAGGCAAGTGGTCGGTGGACTGCTTTCGGTTGTCGCCGGTATCGTCGTGGCCGCGGTGCTCGGGCGCGAAACGCTGTCGTTTCCGGTCAACTACGGCGTTGTCGTGCTGATTGGTGCGGCGATCTACCTGGCGAACGTGGGGACCTTCACGGGGTTGATCGAGCGCCCCAGCTCGACCTCCGAGCGGCTTCCGCTCGGGGCGCTGTTTCGTGGGCTTCCGCGCTATCTGGGCGCGAATCGGCCCTTCGCGCTCACCATGGGTGTGCTCGTGCTCTTCAATATGGCTCGACTGAGCATCCCGTTCTACATTGTGTTCGGCCGCCAGGTCTTTGGCCTTCCGGATAGCGCAATCGGGTTCATTATCCCGGTGCAGATGGCCGGACGGGTCACCCGCGCTCATACCGTTCGCAGTCCTCTTCTTTGTGCTCGGCTTCTCGCTCGAGGGTGGTCCGCCCTTCATCAACTATATGCTCGCCGTCGTTCCCGAACCCGAGCGGCCACGGTACGCGGGGTTGATGGGCGTTGGTTACGTACCCGCAGCCGTCGCGCCCGTTCTTGGCGGCCTCATGATAGAGTTCTGGAACTACGGCGCCCTCTTTGCGGTCACCGCGGTGCTCTCCGCGCTGGCGCTCTTTGTGGCGTTCAGGTTGCCTGCCGCGGAATCAATCCGCTGAGCTGGAGCTCCTCGCGGAGATCGGCTCCGGCGATCTGGTCCAGTGCCCCGTCCGCGCTTGCTATGAACCGTCTGACACCCTATCCTGCGGTCCATGACCCGGAAGACCTGGACCCGCATTGGTACGTTCGCTGGGCTGATTGGGCTGTTTGTGGGCGGCTATCTCTGGCTCGAGCACGCGTATGGGCCCATCGATTGGCGGGAGGTGTTCTCTTCCCGTGAGAACGTCCGCGCTTTTGTGGATCAGTTTGATCCCTACGGACCGCTTGCGTTCTTTCTGGTTCAGGCGCTCCAGGTGATCGCCGCACCCATTCCCGGCAACGTCACCGCACTGGCCGGCGGTGCGCTCTTTGGGCTGTGGCCAGGATTCCTGATCAGCACCGCGGGGCTCATCGCCGGCTCATGCGCCGCGTTTGCCATTGCCCGCTACTATGGCCGCCCGATCGTGGAGAAGCTAGTCAAGCCGGCGATTGTGGACAAGTACATAGACACGCTGGCCAACCGCCACTTCGTGCTGCTCTTTCTGCTGTTCTTGTTCCCGTTCTTCCCCGACGACGCGCTGTGTCTCATCGCCGGAATCTCCGCGCTGCCGTTCCACGTCTTCCTGCTGCTGGTGGTGGTGGGCCGGCCGCCGGGGATGCTCGTTGCCAGCCTGGTTGGCTCAGGCATAGCGGTAGTGCCGTGGTGGGGATGGGTGCTCATAGCGGCCGCCTCAGGCGGAATCCTCTATCTGGCCTACCGGTACAAGGACACGCTGGATGAGAGGCTGGGCGTGGCCAAGCGGTCCGGCGATCGCGGGCGCACCAGCGACTGAATTACCTATATAGGACTAAATGGTAAGTATTGACTTTTATGCCGATAAGCACGATCATGATGGGTGTCCTTCCTACCAGTCGTCGTTACTTGGTTCCCGCTCCTCGCTTCCGCCGCAATCTTCTCCTTAGGACTTGCCGCGGTTGTTCGTGTGCCCCGGAGCCGTCTTGTGATGACGTTCGGCACCTTCACCGTCGTCCAGGCATTTCTTGCCTTCACCGAGTGGGGCTATCGCCAGGCTTCCACGTTGGAGGCCGCCCAACGGTGGGTAGATGCGGGGGCTGTGTGGCCGCTGTCACTTGCGGCGCTCTGGTCGTTCGGGTGGATGATGTCGTTTGACGGGCGTCGTCAGGAAGTCGTGCGATGGCGCCACGCAATGTATCTACCGGCCGTCGTGTTTACCGCCCTCAACTTCTTCGCATCGGACGCCGCACGGACCGCTCGGCTGGAATGGTGGGGCTATACCTACTCCATGGCCAGGACCCCGCTGGTTGCAGCAGAGATGGCGTGGGGGTTGTGTACTATCACTGCAACCGCGGTGCTGGTGGTAGTGATGTTCGTGCGACGCGACCAGCGAATGCGTGAGGTGTATCGCGCCTTTGTGGTTGCCACCGTGGTGAACATCGCCGCCGGCCTGGTAACGCCTGCCATCCAGGCGGTCGTCTCCGTGCCGGTACCCGAACTGTCAACCCTGGGGATCGGCTTGTTTGTCATCCTTATCGGGTTCGCCGTGTACCGCCACGGCGTCTGGGAGTTCGCCCCGCGGGTTGCGGCTGAGACGGTACTCCAGACAATGGGAGACGCGGTGCTGATGGTAGACCAAGGCGGCGCGATTCGCTACGCCAATGCGGCTGCAGGCACGTTGCTTGGCCGGGAGATAGCAACCCTGGGAATCTCCGCGGCGGATGTGTTGCCAAACCGGCTTCTGGATTCAGCCTCGCTTGGCGCCGGGATGGAGGCCGTGGTCAATGCCTGCGACGGTAGTAAGCGCCACGTCTCAGCCCGGATTGAGCCGATGCCAACCGGCGGTGGCGGGCGTGTGGTGGTTCTCAGGGACGCCGAAGAGCAGATGCTCCATCAGCAGGAATTGTCGCACCTCGCGTACCATGATCCGCTGACAGGGCTGGGAAATCGTGAGTCGTTCTTCCGGGACCTGGCTACGCAGTGTGACGTTGTCCGCGCCGATCCTATCGCCTATTCGGCCTGCATCGTCCTGGATCTGGACCGGTTTAAGGAGATCAACGACGGCTACGGCCACGGCGCCGGAGACGACGTGCTGATTGAAACAGCGTCGCGCCTCCAGCGTGCCGTCCGTACCGCTGACGACGCGTATCGGCTAGGCGGGGACGAGTTTGCAGTCCTTCTTCGCGGGATGCGTCGCACGAGCGACGTGTGTTTATGGCTCCATCGTCCTGATCGGATGCGTGAGCTGGGCAGGGAGTAAAT
>CAYTGY010000322.1:0-613 GCA_964437265.1 uncultured Spirochaetaceae bacterium
CGTGCCCGGCTCCTCAAGGAGCTCGTTGGGCTGGGTGTATTGAGCAAGACCCCTGACGGGTACGGGTATGGGGAGCGCGTGCTCCGGTGGCGGCGAGCGCTCGCGGATACCGGCGATGTCACTCGGATAGCTGAAGCGGTTGTCGATTTCTTGATCGCTCGGACCGGCGAGTCCGCGGCGGTGGGTATGCTCGCGGGAGATGAGATTCGGATTCTGGCCGGGCGAAGCGTACCGGGGTCTATCAGCATCATCCCCGCCGGAGGGCTGTTGCACTTCGAAGCCGACCACGCCGGCGCGTTGGCGATCCTTAGCCAGGTCCCGCGCGCCGAGCAGGAGCGACTGGTAGCCGGGCCGTCGAGTCGCCTTGCGGATCCAGATACTATTCGCGAGGCGCTCGGCCGGTGGCAGGCCCACGGCGTATTGGCTGATCGTTCAACCTGGCGTCCCGGGGTGAGTCGGGTGGCGATTGGGCTCCCCGGTCTCGCCAGTGCGTTTCTTTGTGTTCCCACGCCGACACTTGCCACAAAGATCCCGCAGTTCGCCGCCGCTCTTACGGAGGCGGCGTCTCGGTTTGGTGGCGGGTTTCCGTCCGGTGTGGCCCCCGTCACTCGAG
>CAYTGY010000322.1:623-4226 GCA_964437265.1 uncultured Spirochaetaceae bacterium
GGCCGCGCTATGGCCGGTCTCCGGCGCGCACCGGCAGGTCCGCGGTGGCCCACGCCTGGATACCGCCGCGCATCACCAAGACGTCCGTGACACCGCTGCTGATCAGCTCCGCGGCGGCCGCAATGCCGGAAAGCGGAATCCATTCGGCACCGGCGGCGTGTGCCTCCCGGTACGCCGCACTGATGCTGCCGCCAGTACACGAAGTCTCGTCACGTTGTCCTCCGCAGTGAGTATACGGTGCTGCGCGTATGTATGACAATAATGATAAGAAATTAGGACCGGCTCACCGGCTGGGTCGTGGTGGGATGAAAAAGTACGGCGCGGCAAGCGTCGCCAGGCCAATCTGGGATCTCCCGCCCGTGAGATAGGACCCGTACTCGTGGGTGCGGGCGGTGCCGCCGCCATATCCTTCGTACCAGAGGTAGTAGATGCCCTTGATTCGTGCAACCGTGGTGAACCAGATGGCTCCCTCATCCCACTCTCCCGCATCGCCGCGTGAGAAGATGGGGTTTCCGGAGAATTTTTGCCACGTGACCAAGTCCTGCGATGTGGCAAGTCCCGCATGGAACGGGTAGTCCTGGTACCGGTCGGACCCGCAGTAGACCATGTAGTAGGTGCCGCGGTCCAGAAAGATACGCGGCGTCTCAACGGTGAGCGAGTCCCATGTTCCCTCCGGGCCTACGGGGAGCGCCGGCGCGTGGGGGTGCTCAGTAAACGAGAATCCGTCTGCCGACGTGGCGCGATGCAGCTGGAAGCCGCCGCCGTGCGCCTTCCAGTAAAAGAGGTGAAAGACGCCCTTTCGAACCACGATTTCCGGACCACCACCAATCACAATCGGGTTACCGGGATACTTCGTGAAGGTTCGCCCGTCAGAGGACGTTGCCAAACATATTGAGCGCGAGCACGTGGGACTGACCGCGGAGTAGTAGAGGAACACCGTGCCGTCCACCAGCACCGTTGCCGGGTCAAGAGCGTGTGTCTCATCTGCATCTCCCGGTGCCCCGACGTCAATGATGGGTGCGGCGCCGACATCCCAGTGCACGCCGTCAAAAGCGTCCACGGTGGTGGTGCCCACGCCAATTCGGTCATGGCCGCCGGCCTGCCCCCGGAAGAAGAGGAACAACGTGTCACCGATGCGCAGGAGATCCGGATTAGCGGTCTGAGACTCCATCCAGGTGCCGGGCGTTGCTGGGAGAACTGGGTTCTCCGGGTGACGTTGCCACACACTCATGGCGTACCATACCACGATCGCTGACCCGGCAAAGCTGGACCTGACAAAATCGACATGGGACCTGAAGTTTTCCCGGTAGACCGCGGATGGCCGCGAGGATACCATGCCCCATCCCTGCGTTGGAGGGAATACGATGCGAAGTCATTACGAGCAGCTGGTTGAGTACGTGGAACGGTGCGTGCCCGCCGTAGTTGCGTTGCAGCGGACCGACGGTCCTGATGCCGGTGGCTTCGTGCGTCCGGAGCGCGGATACGCGGAGCCCGGCTCCGCCGCATCATGTATCGATCTGCTGACGTCCGCCTATTGCTGTCCTGAGTCGACGTTTTTCAGAGACCGGACACTTATCACCGCGGCGCAGCGATACGCCGAGCATCTGGTGTCACACCAGCATCCGGATGGAACCATAGACCTTCGCGAAACCAACTTCCATGACGCCACGGCCGTTGCGTTTTCTGTGCAGTACCTTGCCTACACGGTACGACTCCTGGATGCGCTGGGCAAAGACGCCGACGCGGTTGCCACGCTGCGTGACACCATAGTGCAGTTTCTGCAGCGTGGCGGCGAGGGAATGGTCGCCGGAGGATTCCACACGCCCAATCACCGGTGGATCATGGCCTCAGCGCTGGCGCTCCTCTATGCGCATCTGGGGGAGCCCCGGTACAAAGAGGAGGTTGAGCGCTACCTTGCTGAAGGGATCGACTGCAGCCCCGTGGGCGAGTACACCGAGCGTTCAGTCGGCATCTACAATCCGGCCGTCAACCGCTCACTGATGATCATTGCAGAAGAGCTGGAAAAGCCGGAACTCCTTGTGCATGTGGAGCGCAATTTGCGCATGGTGCTTCGGTATGTAGAACCTGACGGTACGCTCTGTACACTCAACTCGCGTCGACAGGACGCCGGGATGGAGATCTATCCCACCGCTTACTATGACAACTACCTGCTCATGGCGCACCGCACCGGTGACCGGGAGTTCGCCGCAATGGCAGACCAGATTATGGCGCATCTGACGGACAGCGCTCCCAGTCTCAACGGTGCCGTCCACCGCACCACATGGAGCGACGTGCGGATACTCACCCAGCACCTGCTACGCAGGGACCTGCGTGGCCACGCGCTCGATTCGCAGCCGCTGCCTGCGAAGTACCGTCTTGTGAACCCTGACTCCGGCATAGTCCGGCTACGGAACGGCTCAGTGAGTGCAACGGTGCTTGCCGCGCACCCGGTGTTTCTCAAAGTCCAGAACGGCCGGGCCTGGGTGCAGCTGCGACTTGCCGCAACATTCTACGGTGAGAAGGGCCAGCTCCTACCGCAAGAGGTTCGTGAGGAGAACGGGCAGTTTGTCATGGAGTACCGGCGCCGATGGGGGTACGTGCGTCCACTCGAGTCGGCTCCCGATACGGCGGAATGGGACGCGATGGACCACGCTCGCCGCGAGCGCGTGCTCGAAGACGACTTCATCATTTCCGCGGCGGTCACGCCTGAGCCAGAGGGTGTCACCGTTCGGCTTGTCTCACAAGGGGTTGCGGGGGTCCTGTGGCGGATTGAGATGATGGTGCCGGCAAACGGATTTGCGGTGACGGAGGGCCTGACCGTGCCTGCCGTCGCGGACGGCTGGGCGCTCTGTCGTGGCGATGTAACCTATGAGCGGATGGCCGACGCAGTAACCGTCAGCGGCGGCACGTGTCGTCATCGATTTGCCCGCGAGTTGCGCGGCGGCCAAGAGCCGCAGCCGGGTGTGTTTACGCTCTACTACACCGGTTTCACGCCCATGGATGAGACCATCACGATTCGTGGCACGCGCTCACAATCCGCTTCACCACAAGCTCCCGGAACTCCTCAGACAGGCTCGCGAAGTAGGCGCTGAAACCCGTGACGCGAACCACCAGCTCAGGGAACTGCTCCGGGTTCTTGTGCGCGGCAAGAATGGTCTCACGGTCCACAACATTCAGATTGACCTGGGTTCCTCCCAGCTGCACGTGGGTACGCAGAAGCGTCTCCACCAACGCAACGCTATCAGATGAGGCCGCCACGCCGGGGTCTATCTCCAGCTGTAACGGAGCGGTATTGCCCCATCCCGGCTGCACCCGGGCCACCGCCGCGGTCAGGGCCGTGGGCGCTCCGTCTCGCCGGAATCCCGGGTCCGGGTTCGGACCGTGTGAGATGGGATCCTGCCGGTACCGTCCGTTTGGTGTGGGGCCCACGTCCTTGCCCAGAAAGATTGTTGCCGCCCAGCTGAAGATACCGGGGATCATGTTGTGTCCGGCCGGAGTGGGGGAGCGCTTGACCAGTTGTGTGAAGAGTCCGGCCGTCCGGACCGCAAATGAATCCGCCCGCGAGTCGCCGGAGCCGTACCGGGGAACGCTCATAAGCATCTG
>CAYTGY010000323.1:0-4224 GCA_964437265.1 uncultured Spirochaetaceae bacterium
CGCTCTTCACCCCGCGCAGTTTGGCGGGCTTGAGGTTGTCAACCAAAACCACCGTCCGTCCGGTGAGCTCCTCTTCCGTGTAGTAACCCACCAGGCCGCTGACAATCGTTCGATCCTCACCCGAGCCGTCATCTACCTTCTCAATGAACAGCCGATCAGCCTTGGGATGTCGCTCCACCGCAAGGATACGGGCACACCGAAGGCGAACCGTCCCGCGGAATCGCACATCTATCGGCAACTCCGGCTTCTGCGAGCCGGCGTCAGACGCATCGCCTTCCGCGGCGGCGGCGCGTTCGGCCTGCGATCCGCTAAACCGTGAGCGGAACTCGGCGACCTGCTCGTCGCTGATCTGGGAGAAGAGTATCTCCGGATTGTGCACCTGGGTCACGCCGCTACGGACGCCCAGCTGGTCCCAGGTAAGCTCCGGGTTATGGAGAAACGAAGCGATCCGCTCGGCCGTCCGCGGGATGAACGGTTTGATGAGAATGGCCAGATCCCGCACCAGATACACCAGGTCGCTCAGCAACTCGTGGGTCGCCTGGGGCGCAGTGGTTCGCGTCTTCCATGGCTCGGCGTGTTGGAACGTCTTGTTCCCCAGATCAGCCAACGCAAACGCCTTGTGGAACGCGTCACGAAGATTCGCCCACTCCAGGTGCTGGGTAATCTCCGCCTCAATTGCGTCGATCTTGCTCCAGAGCTCGCTGTTCCCGCCGGGACCCACGTGGCCGCCAAAGAAGCGGGCAATGAACGTGAGCGTTCGGTTCACCAGATTCGCCAGGTTACCAATCAGCTCGCCGTTGACCTTCTCCTGGAAGTCGGCCCACGTGAACGTGTAATCGCTGGTTTCAGGGCGATTGTAGAAGATGTAGAAGCGCCAGACATCCGCGGGAGTCCCGGTGTCCATGGCGTCGTTACCGAATACCCCGATTCCCTTGCTCTTGCTGAACTTACCGGCCTCGTAGTTGAGATACTCGGTGCTGGACATGTGATGGAGCATGGTCCACCGCTCACCGCTTCCCAGAAGCGATGAGGGGAAGATCACGGTGTGGAACGGGATATTGTCCTTACCAATAAACTGGAACAGCTCCACGTCTTGCGGATTGCGCCACCAGCTTTCCCACTCGTCGGTGTGATTCGCCGTTATGGAGATGTAGCCAATAGGGGCGTCGAACCAAACGTAGATCACTTTCTCCTTGTACTCGTCCAGTGGGACCGGAATCCCCCACTTCAAGTCCCGGGTGATGGATCGCTCCTTGAGCCCGTCGCGAATCCACGCATTGGTCATCTGCACCGCGTTCCGCGCCCACCTGCCCTTCTCAGAGACCTCCTTGAGCCACGCCTCCAACCTGGGACGAATAGCCGGGAGATTGATGTAGAGGTGTTTGGTCTCTCGCATCACCGGCGTGCTGCCGTCGAGTGCGCTTCGCGGATTGATCAGATCCGAGGGGTCCAGAAGCTTGCCGCAGTTCTCACACTGGTCGCCACGAGCTTCCTCATAGCCGCAGTGCGGGCACGTTCCGCGGACATACCGGTCTGCAAGGAACATCTCCGAGCTCTCACTGTAGAGCTGCTCGATGGTGTGCTCACTGATGTAGCCGTTCTCATAAAGCTTGAGGAAGATGTGCTGGGTGATCTTGGTGTGCCAATCGGTGCTGGTCCGACCAAACCGGTCAAATGCGATGTTGAACCACCGGTAGATGTCCGTATGGACCGTATTGTACCGGTCGCAGAGCTCCCGAGGGGTGATCCCCCCCTCGCGGGCGCGCGTCTCCGTGGCGGTTCCGTATTCGTCGGTGCCGCAGATGTAGAGGGTCTCATATCCGCGCATCCGGCAGAACCGGGCAAAGACGTCGGCGGAAAGCACCTGAATGAGATTACCCAGGTGCGGGATGTTGTTCACATACGGAAGCGCGGAAGTAATGAGACGTCGTTTCATAGCCCGAAACTATAGGCGCGCGCCCGGTGGCAGTCAACCGACGCCTTGACCAGCGCCCGTGTTGCCGATACCGTAGGAGTATCATCCGTTAGGAGGTGCTATGTCTGAACGGGATGCAACACCGTCTCAAGTACCGTTCAAGCCCAAACCGCGTCTGGTAGCCATCGTCATTGTCGTGGTGGTGCTGATTGCACTCGCCATGAGCAGTTTCTTTGTTGTGGACCAGACCGAGCAGGCTGTCGTGCTTCGACTCGGCAAATACCAGACCACCGTCTCCGAGGGGCTTCACTTCAAGCTGCCCTTTGGAATCGACCAGAACTACAACGTGCCGGTACAGCAGATCCAACGCGCGGAGTTCGGCTTCCGGACCGACCGCGCCGGAGAAACCAGCTTGTACTCCGGCACCGACTTTCCTGAAGAGTCCATCATGCTCACCGGTGATCTCAACATCATTGATGTGGAGTGGATCATCCAGTACCGGATCACCGACCCGCGAGCGTGGCTTTTCAACGTGGAGAGCGTTCCCGGCGGCATAGGCCTGCGGGCAATGCCGCCGAGCGGCACGGAAGCCGCCGACCGTCGGATCAAGACCATTCGCGACGTCACCCAATCGGTGGTCAACGCGCTGGTGGGCGACCGGGCAATCGTCTCCGTATTGGGGGCGGAGGGCCCCACCATTCAGATCAAAGCGCGTGAGCAGCTGAACACCATCTTTGGCGGATACGGCCTTGGCGTATCGATCACCGACGTCCGGCTGCGAAGCGTGGTTCCCCCGGTTGGGCGTGTCCAGGACGCCTTTGATGACGTCAACCGTTCGGTCCAGGACTTTAACCGGTTGATCAATGAGGGCCGTGAACAGTACAACGCGGAGGTTCCTCGCGCCTCAGGTCAGGTCGAGCGTCTCATCCAGGAGGCCGAAGGATACCGGGCTGAACGGGTGAACAGAGCCCGCGGTGATGTTGCTAGATTCAGCGAGGTGCTCACCCAGTACCGGCTTGATCCCAATACCACCCGCACACGTCTCTACTATGAAATGGTGGAGGACGTATTCAAGGATGAAGAGCAGGTAGAGCTCATTGACCGCAACCTGAGCAACTTTATCCCGCTGCTCAATCTCAACGAGGGGCGGGCGGCGAACACAGGAGGGCAGCAATGAAAAAGCTCATAACCGTCCTAGTGGTCATCGCCGTGGTGATCATTGTCTTTCTCATCTTGGGACCCTTGTTCATCATCCAGGAGGGTGAACAGGCGGTATTGGTGCGCTTTGGTGAGATTGTCAAGACAACCGACTCGCCGGGCCTGCACTTCAAAACGCCGATTGTGGACACCGTGGTCAAGTACCCCGTGCGTATCATGAGCTGGGACGGCCAGCCGCGGCTCTTTCCCACCGCCGAGCAGCAGTTTATCTACGTGGACACCACGGCACGGTGGAGAATCACGGATCCATTGCTCTTCTACCAACGGTTGAGCACCGTGGACGCCTCCTATGGACGTCTGGACGACCTCATTGAAAGCGCGGTCCGTGAAGTCATTGCGCAGAATGAGATCCATGAAGCGGTGCGCAGCACCAATACCATCAATGAGATGGCGACCGCCGCTCTCGATCCCCTTGAAGCGGAAGTGGACGTCACTGAGACGCTTGACTCGGTTGAGGGGATTGATCAGATCGCCGACCTCATCACGACCATCGCGCGACAGGAGCCGGTGAACAAGGGCCGTAACGAGCTCTCCAATGAGATGCTGACATCCGCCTCGCGGCTGGCGCCGGACTTTGGGATTCAGATTGTAGACGTGGTGATCCGCCAGATCCGCTACTCGGAGGAGCTCACCGCAAGCGTCTACGACCGAATGATCTCAGAGCGCCAGCGGATAGCCCGTGCGTATCGCTCCTACGGTGAAGGCCAGAAGGAACAGATCCTTGGTGAGCTCGAGCGTGAAAAGAACCGCATCTTGAGTGAAGCCTACGCCACATCAGAGGAGATCCGCGGTGAGGCGGACGCGGTTGCCGCGCAGACCTACTCGCAGGCATACCAGCAGGACCCTGAGTTCTTCGCTTTTTGGCGCGCAATAGAGTCCTACCGACGGACGCTGCCGCGATTCCAGAAGACCCTGACCACCGACTTGGACTACTTCCGCTACTTGTACAGCGAGAGCGGACGATAACCGCCACGGACAGAGGCAGAACGGAGGGGCCGCCGGATGGCGGCCCTATCCTTGTGCGCGCCGGTCGGCGCGCGCGAGCACCGCGGCAACCTCATCCCGCAGCCGGCAGAACCGCGCCGGGTCGG